>DATBBD010000128.1:0-6784 GCA_036271175.1 Polyangiaceae bacterium
CGACCAGCAGCTCATCGAAGCCGACAAGCTCGCGAAGTCGGGGACCAAGCCTGCCGATCTCTACGTCGCGCTCTCGAAGAAGTTCTACGAGAAGCCCGAGCAGCCCGCGGACAATAAGCCCGCTGCGCAGCCCGAAGAAGACGACAAGACCGTCTGGAAGGTGCCGGTCACCAAGGACGATCCGGTGCGCGGCCCCGCCGACGCGCTGGTCACCATGGTCGAGTGGTCCGACTTCCAGTGCCCGTTCTGCAAGCGCGTCGAACCGACGATCAAGCAGATCACCGACACGTACGGCGCGGACGTCCGCGTCGTGTGGAAGGACAACCCGCTCCCCTTCCATCAGCGTGCGAAGCCGGCGGCGACGCTCGCTCGCATGGCGTACGACGCCAAGGGCGACAAGGGATTCTGGGCGGCGCATGACGCGCTCTACGAGGGGCAAGCGAACCTCGAAGACGACGGCCTCCAGAAGATCGCGACCAGCGTCGGCCTCTCGTGGGCATCGGTGAAGAGCGCCATCGACAGCGACAAGTACAAGGACTTGTTCGGTGCCAGCACCGACCTCGCCTCGGACTTGAACGCCCGCGGCACTCCGCACTTCTTCATCAACGGCCGTCGTTTGAGCGGCGCGCAGCCCTTCGAGAACTTCAAGAAGATCATCGACGACGAGATCGTCAAAGGCAAAGCCCTGGTCGCCAAGGGCGTTCCTCGCGCGAAGATCTACGACGAGATCATGAAGGACGCGAAAGGTCCGCCGCCTCCCGAGAAGAAGGACGTCCCCGCTCCCGGCAAAGAAAACCCCGTCAAGGGCGCCCCCGGAGCGAAGGTCGTCATTCAGCAGTTCTCGGATTTCCAGTGCCCGTTCTGCAAGCGCGTGGAACCGACCATCGCGCAGGTCATGCAGGAGTACGCCGGCAAGGTGAAGGTCGTGTGGCGTAACCTGCCGCTCGAGTTCCACGCCGATGCGCCCCTCGCAGCCGAAGCGGCGTACGAAGCCTTCGTCGAGAAGGGCAGCGACGCGTTCTGGAAATTCCACGACAAGCTCTTCGAGAAGCAGCCCGACATCAAGCGGCCGCAGCTCGAGGAGATCGCGCAAGAGGTCGGCCTCGACATGACCAAGTTCAAGGCCGCACTCGACAACCACACCAACAAGGCCGCGGTCGACAAAGACAAGGAAATCGGCGAGAAGGCCGGCATCCGCGGCACCCCCGGCTTCACGATCAACGGCTACTTCGTGAGCGGCGCGCAGCCGTTCCAGCAGTTCGACAAGATGATCAAGCTGGCGCTCAAGGAAGCCAAGTGAGGTGGAGCGTCGTCGCTGGCTTTGAGCACGCGGCCATTTAGGCACGCGGTCTTCGCCATCGACGACGCTCGCTAGTTGAGACTCGAACGCAAAAGCGCGGCGTCGTTGGTGGCGTCGCGCTTTTTCTTTTTGTTGGGGGCACGCGGAGCGGGGTGTCGCGTCGATGTGGGGACGCGCGGCGGTTCGCTACCAGATGACCGACAGCCGTCCGCTCGCTGCGACCCGCCGATCGGGCGAAAGGAGCGGCACGCCGAGGGCGATCGCCGTTCCTGCAATGAGTCGATCGAACGGATCTCGAAGCGCAGGAAGTGCACGCGCCTCCGTGACGGCGCCCACGTCGAGAGAGAGGATGCGGAGGCCGGTGCTCGCGCCCACGAGGTCGCACCACTCGTCGAAGGGGACGCGCAGTTTCACGCGGCCGCGCTCCTCGAGCTGCGCTATTTCGAAGAGGCAGACCGAGGGAACACCGAGGACCGCGCCGGACCCGAAGGCGCGCTTCACGAGACGCTTCGCGCCGGGGCCGAGGTTCTGCCCAGTGCCCAAAGCGAGATCGAGGAGCGGCGCGGTGTCGAGCACGGCGCGAAGCTCACGCATCTCGTTTAGCTCGCGGCTTTCGAATCCGAGCCGCGCGCCGGTCCAGCGATTCGCCGGTTTCCTCACGAAGTCTTCGGATTTCTTTCGTCAGGTCGCCGAAGGAGCCTCGCAGCTCCACGGTTCCTCGTAGCGCCGAAAGTGGGTCGCCATGCGTGGGGCGCTGGTCGTCGGGGACGATGCGCGCCACGATCTTGCCGCGGCGGGTGAGGCTCACGGGGGTTCCGGTCCGCCCGACCTCCTCGACGATTCGGCCCAGATCTTTACGGGCGGCTACGAGACTGATGCTCCGCGCCATGTGTACACTCGAAGTGTACTGTAAGGGGGAGGCGAATCAACTCGGTCCGTCTCGCGCATCGGCGTCGCGTCGCGCCGAGTCCCCACACCGTCCAGCCGCGCCGTGAAACGTGCCCCCAAATCCAACAGGGACCCTGCGCGGCGTGAGCTCAGCGGGACGCTCGCTCGGCGCGGAGCGCTTTGTTCGCTTTGTCTTTGACGGCGGGGCGCACGCCGGCGGTCGTGACGAGGTCGTGGAGGATCGACGCGCCGCGATCGCCCATGGGGCCTTCGAGGAGTGCGAAGGCGTCGTCGGAGGTCGCTTTGTTCTGCGACGCGATCCAAAGGATGCTCGCGATCTGGGAGTCGCCTTCGAGGTTCGGAGCGAGGGCGAGCGCAGAGCGGATCGCGGTGAGCGCCTTCGCGACGTCTTTTCGTTTGAACGACGCGTTCGCGATCGCGAGCTCGACTCTTGCGTCTCCCGGGTACTTCGCGGCGAGCGAATCGAGCGCCGCGTCGCCGGAAGCGGTGGCCGTCGCGAGCTCCTGATCGGTCGCGCGCGTTTTCGGCGGGTTCGAAGGCGCGGCGTTCGACGTCGCCGATGCCGGGTTCGACGGTGCGGGCGTCGCGTTCGGTGCTTGGGGCGCCGCGCTGCTCGTCGCGAGCACGCGGTCGGCCGATTTTTCCTTGTCGGGGCGAGTCATCGCGCCGAACACGGAAAATCCGACGACCATGCCGCACACCGCGAAGGGCATGCTGAAGAGCACCGGTCCCGGCAGACCGCGGAGCACGCGCGGCAACCGGTGGCGACGCGCGTCGAGCCACGTGGAGAGCTGCGCGAGCGCGTCCGGCGGATTCGTCTCCGCGTCGGGGTCGCTCTTGCCCTTCGATTTGCGCATGAAATCGTCGAACATCTCCGGGTCGCGCAAGGTCGACGGCGGTACCGAGCTCGCGAAGCTGCCGTCGTTGAGCGTCGGCACGCGGAGTCGACCCGGCGAATAGCCGAGGTGTCGATCGATCGCGTCGAGCACCGAATCCGCCGTCGGATAGCGATTCTCGGCGTCGCGCTCGAGCAGCTTGAAGACGAAGCGCTCCACGACCGACGGCACCGTCACGCCGGGCGCGCGTTCGACGATCCGCGGCACCGGTTGCTGGAGCTGCTGCCCGAGCACGCCGACTTGCGACGTCGCCGCGAACGGGCGACACCCCGCGAGCATCTCGTACACCATGACGCCGAGCGCGTAGAGATCCGCGCGCTCGTCCACGTCTTGGCCGAGGGCTTGCTCGGGCGGCATGTACTCCGGCGTGCCGAACACCATTCCCGCTCGCGTGATCGGCCTGTCCGACGGCATATCGTCGGATTTTTCGCCGATGGGAACTTTGGCGATGCCGAAGTCGAGCACTTTGACGAAATCCGGATCGCCCGACTTTTCGACGAGCATCACGTTTTCGGGTTTCAGATCGCGATGCACGATGCCGAGCGCGTGTGCGCTCCGGAGCGCGTAGGCGATCTGCCGCGCGATGTGCAACGCACGGACGAGTGGCATCGGGCCCGGCGACATCTCGTCGCGGAGATTTTTGCCCTCGACGTACTCGAGCACCAAGAACACCGCGCCGTCCGAGAACGTCCCGAAGTCCGTCGCGGCAACGACGTGCTCGTTGTCGATGTTGGCCGCGGCCATCGCTTCGCGTTCGAAGCGCGCGATGAACGCCGGGACGGCGCTGAGCTCGGGGTGCAGCACCTTGATCGCGACGCGTTTCCGCATCAGCACGTGCTCGCCCACGTACACCTGACCCATCGCGCCGCGATCGACGAGCGCGTCGATGCGGTAGCGTTCCGCGACCACCTTGCCGACGCGGGCGTCGGGCGTCGGGCGCTGGGGCTTGGGCTTCGTCATGCTCGCGGTTCTATTTTCCGCAAACCTCGCGCCGCCGCACGCCCGAGCGAATTCGGAGCTCCTCGTCAGTAAGGATTGTCGCTGTCGTCGGACTTTTTCGGCGTGGTTTTCGGCGGCGTCGGCTGCGGCGCGGGGGCCGGTTTTTCGACCGTCACGGGCGCCGCCGGTTTCTCAGCAGGAGCCGAAGTGGGTGCAGCTGCGACCGGAGGTGTGTCCGGTTTCTCCGCGGGGGCCGACGTCGGCGCGGCCGGCGCTTCCGCAGGCGCTTGCTGGGCGACTGGCGTCGGTGCGGGCTTCGGCGCCGCGGGCTTCGGTGCCGGATGCGCGGCAGCGACGAGCGCGGCTGGTCTCCGCGCTTCGTCGGCAGCGGCCTTCTTCGCATCGGCGGCCGCTTTGCGTTCTTCGTCGGCGGCTTTCTTCGCCTCGTCGGCAGCGGCCTTCTTCGCGTCCGCAGCCGCTTTCTTTGCGTCCGCAGCCGCCTGCTTCTCGGCATCGGCTTCCGCCTTCAAGCGCGCGGCCTTTTGAGCCGGCGTTTCTTCCGGCGCGGCGCTCGCGGACGGCGCCGGCTCCGCACTTGCCTCGGCGCTCGCCGAAGTCGCGGGCGGCGTCGCCTCTGCAGACGGTGCCGCGCTCGCTGCGACGGGCATCGCGCTCGTCGTCGCGGCGGGCGTCGGTTCTTCTGCGGGTTTGCCTCGCTGCGCGAAGTAGAAAATCAATCCTCCGACGGCGGCGACGCCGAGCACCATGCCCACCGCCGAGCCTCCCGATTTTTTCGCGGGCGGCGGCGCCGAGCTGTACGGCGGTCGCGACACCGGTGGGCGCACGGAGGCTCTCGGCGCGGGCGAACGCGAGCTCGGCGCGGGTGCCACCGGGCTCGGCCGTCGCGATTCTGCAGGCGACTCCGTCGCTTGCACCGGCGAATTGCTCGTCGGCGCCGGCTTCGTCGACGCCGGTTTTTCCGACACGGGAGCGGTCGCCGCGGGTCCCATCACTTCGTCGATCGAGCCGCCCGCTTCGCGGAGGGCGTCGCGGAGCAGCTCCGCGGCTTGTCGCATCACCGTCTGATCTTCGGGGGCCGGCTGCACCGCGGGCGGCCCTTCGGGGAAAAACGGCGCGGCGCCGCCTGGAGCCGGCGTCTCCGCAGCCTTCATCGCCCCGAGCCCGATCATGGTGCCCTTGCGAATCGGGATCTGTCGTTGCTCCGGCGCGGCGCTCGCGGACTGCGGGTTCGCGGCCACCGGGGGTCGATCGCCGTGATCGAACGCGCCGTCGCGTTCACCGCGCGACGTCACCAGCTGATCGATCACCTTCTTCGATTCGTCGTCGAGCTTGATGAACTTCACGCCCATACCCGCCGGCGTCTCGGGCCCCGCCGAGACCGTCTCGCGCTTCCAGACGACGCGCCCGACGCCTTGCATCACGCGCTGCTCGTCGGCGATGCGCACCTCGAACTTCAGGAGCGTGCCCGGCGGGAACGGTGAAGGGGTCTTGATGTACATCCCCCCGCGGCTCACGTCGTGCGAGTGATGCTCGATGAACTCGTCGAGGGTCGCGCTCTTGTAGCGGACGGTCATCGACAGCACTTTCGCGCGAGGGTCTTTTCGAGTGTCTTGGATCATGCTCGGCTCTAGAGCGTCCTCACCGGTGTAAAGCGGTGAAAAAAAGCCCAACTACGCATCGTAGCCGTGTCCCCGGTCGATCCCCAAGTACCTTCGCGGCCCCCGGGACCGTCCCGGCCGTTCGCTTATCGAAACACCTCGCACGCTTCCCTGGTTTTTCGTCGTGGTAGCGTGAGCGATGTGCCGTCCGAGCGCCACTTCCGAGCCTTTGCGCGCCGGGCCATTCAGCTACCCGCCACGGTCTCCACCCCCGCTGACGGCCCGAAGCCCGCTCGTCTCGTCAATTTAGGCCTCGGCGGCGCCTGCGTCTCCGTCTCGGCCGGCCTTGATGTCGGCAGCGTCGTCACCCTCGAAGTCAACGCACCGAACCTCTGGGACCCCCTCGTCGTCCCCGCCACCGTCGCATGGATCCGCTGGGAAGGCCGTTCCGCCGCCCACGCCGGCCTCGCCTTCAACCACGCCCTCTTGTCCGGCCTCCCCGCGCTAGTCGAGCTGCTCGTCGCGTATCGCTACGACTGACGCACGATTCGAGCGGCCGCGCTTTCAAAAGCGACGCGGGCAGACGGAGAGCGGGGGGCGCAGTTCTAAAATGCCATGGAGAAGGCGGAGAGCGGGGGGCACGCTTCAAAACGGGCCGCGTCGTGGTATGACCCGGTCCCGTTTTTCGGGACGCGCCAGTAGCTCAGCTGGATAGAGCGACGGCCTCCGGAGCCGTAGGTCGCAGGTTCGACTCCTGCCTGGCGCGCTGTTGGGAGGCGGGAGTACCCGCCTCCATTGCACAGGCAGGAGACATTCTGGTGCCGGCTCGGCCTCCGACCTCGCCGGGTGCCTGGCGCGCTGTTGGGAGGCGGGAGTACCCGCCTCCATTGCACAGGCAGGAGACATCCTGGTCCGGCTCGGCCTCCGACCTCGCCGGGTGCCTGGCGCGCCGGTGTGCGGATGCAGAAGCATCCGCACCCAACGGCTACGTCGAGCTCTACCGAATAGCTCGCTGTTCTTTCAGTACGAGCCAACCAAGAGCGGCGACGTCGTTGCCGCGAAGCTTCGTCCCTTCGGGGGCGCTCTCACGACCGACGCCGGGCACCGCTTCGACGATGTCT
>DATBBD010000129.1:0-3368 GCA_036271175.1 Polyangiaceae bacterium
CTCTCCCCACAGCTGGGCGTGCCACAGCGTTCCCACGTCGGCTTCCGTCGCGCCCGCGTGCATCCCAGAAATCGTGTTCGCGTCGAGCTCGAGGCCGGCCCACACGAAGTCGTACGAGACGTCGACCCGCGGGCGCGCGCGCCGGATCAAAAAGCGGGTTTGATTGAGGGGGGCACCCGTCGAACCATCGAGCGAATTCTGGGACGCCTGATTCGACAGGATCGCATCGGCCTGGATGAAGCCGCCGAGGCGCACGTCCCAACCGTGCGCCGTCGTCGTGCTCGCGTCGGTGCGCGACGATAGCGCCGTCGTCGAGGCATCACTCGGCACCGTGGTGTTCGGCGGCGACACGGGAGCCGGCGCGTCGGTGGGTTCCGCCGCGCCGGCTTCCGCCGAAAATAACGAAAAAACGACGCCGAGGAGCGCTCGGCGCGGTCGATCACGGAAGCGGCGGGAGTCCACCGTCGGCCAGGAGTAGCGGCAAGTTAGGCGACTTGTCCACCGCTTCCGCGGTCGTGCAGGCGTTGATGATTTCGAAGTGCGTCGTGGGATGCGCAAAGCAATCCGTCGACCCGGCGTCGGCGCTGGCGTCGGTGCTGGCATCCGTCGAGGACTTGCCTCCGACGCCGCCGGTGGCACCGGGCACTCCACCCGCGCCGCCGGTTCCGACCTTGCCGCTCGTCGTGTCGCTGCTGCAAGCGCCGAACGTGGTTACCGCGACGCCGACCGCCGCGAGAAGGAGCGCCCTACGCATCGAGTTGTGCTGGCTCATGGGGTTCACCGGGCCTCGCAATAGCCGTGACGGCAAACGCCGGTCGCGCAATCACCGTCGTTCGGACAGGCCTGACAGCTCGAGCTCGGAGTGCCCTTCAGGCTTTCGTAGAAGCACCCGCACGGTGCGGGCGACGAATAGAGCGACAGATCTCCGCCCTCGAAGGAGCGTGTCACCTTCATGGCGCACTCCGGGATGACGTTGACGCCGATGACGACCGAGAGCGGATCGAAATTCGGCGCGGGCGTCGCTTGTTTTGCCGTCACCAGGTCGATGACGTACTTCGCGCGCGGGTCGGTGACCGCGCCGTTCGCGTCGGTGTGCGCGATGTACACCGTCGGGGACCACGGCAAATAGTGGCCGTCGCGGACGTTCTGCTTGTCGAACGCGGTCGACGTCGAATCGGGGTAGTACGCTTGGCGCTGCTCGAACGCGCGGAAAGCGAGCGCGTTCAAGATGTCGCGATGCTGATCGTAGATTTCGACGCCGAGTAAGCCCATCGTGGCCTCCGGGTTCGTCGATTGCGACACCGAGTTCACCACGTCGTTCGACGCGCTCAGGGGAACACCTTTCAATTTCGCCGCCGGAACGCCGATCGCTGCGGCGGGCGTGAGCGCGGAGCTCTTCGTCGGTGGACGGATGAAGAGGAGAGACTCGTCGGTCCACGGCATCGCCTGGCCGGCAGCGCCGAACCCGAAGACGAAGTATCCCTCTTCGGCCGTGAGCGCTTGCTGCGTGCTCGCTTCGGGCGTCACGAACACGTACGCTTGGATGGGACCCGTGAAGAGCGAGATGCCGGCGGGCGGCGCCCCGCTGTTGCACGAGTCGACGAACGTCGCTGACACGCCGACTTGAAGATCCACGCCGGCGGGGTCGATGGTGCACGTCGGCGACGGCTTCGAGGGATCCCACGTCGGGTCTTCGGTCGCGGACGGCACGTACGAGGGGTTCGTCGTGAGCTTGACCCCCGTGTAGAGCGCTTCGACGTTCGTACACGACCCGTTCAACGTGTAGACGAGGGTCAGCGGGTACGGCGTATTCGCCCGGAGCTTCTGTCCGAGCGCCTTCATCAGCGGCTCCTGCGTGTCGCCGACCTGCATGTAGACGACGTTCGGCAAGCTGCTGCACGCCGGCACCGTTTGGGCGGACGCGCCGGAAGCGGCCCCCACAGCGATGCCGAATGCCGCGAAGGGCACAAAATACTTAAATAAATTCAACGGTTCGCCTCCACGGTGCGGGATGGGTCCCCCGCAGCCCGGCTCTGCTCCCTGATAACAAGTGCTGCGTTGCGTTGATGTGACAGTTCCGAACGCCCGAATGTTTCGTGACGGTAACGTCTCGGCATTCTCGGACCGCGTCGCGAAACATTGAGCGCCGTACGAGGCGTGGACTCTCGGAACCCGAGGCCGTACGCCTGCAAAACGAATGCAAGGCGGTGAAGTAGTCGCCGACCGGTTCGTCATCCAGCGACCGGTTGGCGGTGGCGGAATGGGCTCCGTGTTCGTCGCGTCGGATCGCGTCGACGGCGGGCTCGTGGCCGTCAAGGTCATGGACGGAACCACGGGCGACGTGAACCGATTCGGTCGCGAAGCGCGGCTTCTCGCCGAGCTGTCGCACCCTGCCCTCGTTCGCTACGTCACGCACGGGCGCAGCAGCGCCGGCGAATACTTCATCGTGATGCAGTGGCTCGACGGGCACGATCTCGCGCAGCGGCTCGAAACGTCACCCCTCACGGTCGATGAGAGCCTCGCCGTCGTGCGGCGAGCTGCGTCGGGGCTTGCTGCGGCGCACGCCCGCGGCGTCGTCCATCGCGACGTGAAACCGAGCAACCTGTTCCTCGTCGGCAAGGATCCCGAACGGACCAAGGTGCTCGACTTCGGTATCGCGCGCGACTCCTCGCACGCCCAAACCATGACCCAAACCGGCACCTTGCTCGGCACCGTGGGGTACATGGCACCCGAGCAAGCACGCGGAGAGTCGGCGATCGACGCGCGCGCCGACGTGTTCGGGCTCGGCTGCGTCTTCTTCGAGTGCTTGACGGGACGACCTACGTTCGCGGGCCGGCACGCCGTGGCGGTGCTCGCCAAGGTACTGTGCGAACAGCCGCCACTCGTGAGCGAAATTCGGCCGGGCCTCGGAGCGGAGCTCGACGACTTGGTCGGCCGAATGCTCGCCAAGGAGCGAGAGGGGCGACCGGCGGACGCACAAGCCGTGCTCGACGAGCTCGATCGCATCGGCGGGGTTTCGAGCGCCCCGGCGCTCGCGGGCCAGCGCGCTCCCTCGAGGATCACCGGTGCCGAGCGCAGAGTCGTCAGCGTTATTTTGGCCGAACGAAAGCGCAGCTCGGCGCCGGGCGTCGGTTCTTCGGCGTCGTTCGAGAGAACGAGCTCGGCGAGGCCGCCGGAAAGCGGCGACGCGGCGCCGGACTTGTTGCCACCCGTGGTGCTCGATCACAACGCTCGTATCGGCGAGCTCGCGGCGCGCTTCGGCGCGAACGTCGCTCGCCTCGACGGAGGTGCCGTCCTGGTCACTTTGTCAGGACGCGGGACGGCCAGCGATCAGGCGACGCAAGCCGCCACTTGCGCGCTCGCGCTGC
>DATBBD010000130.1:0-8228 GCA_036271175.1 Polyangiaceae bacterium
CATCGACGGGAACACGAAGATTCAACTGTGTGGGCAAGTGTGCACCGACGTGCGCGACGACAGCGCCGCGAAGGTCGTCGTTTCCGTGGGCTGCGTGCAGCGGATGATCAACTAGCGAGCGGGACGGCTCCGCTCCGAACCCGCGGAGCCGTCGCGTGTCATCGACGCTCAGTGCTCGCGTTCTCGACGTCCTGGCGCCGCCGCCGCTTCGGCTTTTTGGGCGGATTGACGCATGCGCTGGAGGCGCTCCGGGTCGAGCACGGCCTTCAGGCGGTCGAATTCTTCGTGCTCTTCCGCCTCGGCGTGCGCGATGACCGCCTTCTTCAGCTTCGCGAACTTCGTCTCGAACTCCGACGAATCGACGTCGAGCCTGTCGAGCTCGGTGAGCGCCTTCTTCGCTTCGTTCTCTTCTTTCAGGCGACTGTTCACCTCTTGCTCGCCGCCGGAGATCGCGCGGCGCGCAGCGGGATGCACGACCTCTTCTTCCGCCGCTTCGTGAACCATCAAGAGGCGTTGCAGCGTAGCGAACGCCCTCTCACGCTCCTTGCCGCTCTTGGCGGTCACCTCTTCGAGGAGCGCTTTCACTTGCTGGTGTTGCCCCTTGAGAAAGCTGACGACGTCGTTGCCGGAATTCATCATTTGTCCCATGCGTCACATCCTTTCCGATGGATAATTCGCGGCGCAAACGCACAGGACGCGCGCCGGTCCGCGAGTGTCCGAAACTTGGGTGCAATGCCCGTACCGGTTTTGGCATTGCGCCGTCGATTCATGGTGCGAGCATTCTTCGGCTGGGTGCGTGGTCGTGGCGAAACCGCGGTTGCGCGTGAGCGAACGGCGCCATGTTGGACTCGCGAGTCGAGTCGCATCGCCTCAGCGTGCGTCCGCGCGCGACGCGGCGGCAGTGGATCAGGCGTCGTCGGTTCGACGGAAATGCGCTTCGATCAGGCTCGCCGCGAGGTCCGGAAATTCGTCTTCCAGATCGTGTGTCGCTGCCGGGACGACCTCGAGCGTCGCGAACGGGAGTCGCGTCCGCAAATGGTTCGCGAACGCGACCGGCGCGATCGAGTCGTGTTCACTCGCGACGAGCAGCGTGCGCGCCGTCACGCCGCCCAGGTCGTCGGAAAGGTCGCTCGCGTCGTCGTCGACGAACCACGGCGGAGCATCGGGACGCCGCGCGCGAAACGCCGGTCGCCAATCGGTGGCGCCGAAGCGCCGTGCGTCGGCGCCGCCCGCGGGTGTCACGAGCACGAGGCGCCGGACCCGTTCCGGACACGTGAGCGCGAGCCGGAGCGCGACGGCGCTTCCCATCGACAGCGACACGACGTCGATGCGCGCCGGCAGCGCCGCCGACACGACGCGAGTCAGCTCATCGAGGGAGCGAATCGACGGATCCGGTGGCGCGTCGCCGAGGCCCGACCGGAAGCGGCGCGGCTGCGTGCATGCTCACGGTTCACCGGTCGCCGCAGACGACGTTCGGCGCTCCCCCGTTACACCGACCCCGCGACTCACCGTTCGCCGCGGAGGATCTTCTGCAGTTCGCCGAAATCGGTGTCGTCGACCGCGCCTTGCTGCTTGCAACGCACCTTGCCGTTCGGATCGACGAGCACGTGGCCGGGCAGCTCGGGTTGATCGTCGAACCCCGCTTCCTTGAGCCACGCCGCGCGTTGATTGCCGTCGGTGAGCCAGTACGAGGCGTGAATTCCGGTCGCCGGTTGCGCCGCGAGAAAGTTCTCGAGCTGACGGCCGTCGTCGTCCATCGAGACGAACTCGACGCGAAGCGGCGTGCGTTCGCTCGCCGTCTTGGCTTCCCACGAACGAAGCCGCGGCATTTCTTCTTTGCAGGGCACACACCACGCCGCCCACAAATTGATCCAGGTCCAAGAACCGCCGCCGACTGTGAGCTTTTCGGGGAGCGTGCTCTGGTTTCCTGCTCGGGACACGCTGCTCTTCGGCGCGTCCTTGCCGGGCTTGGCGAGCTGGTGCGCGCAGAGGACGGCATGCGCCGCCGGGGTTTCCGCCGCGGCGGGAGCAGCGGACACGGTCGCCGTCGCGGTTGCGGGCCCGGTCGCGGCCACCGCTTCGAGCCGCGCTTGCGGCGCGCTCGGCGGCGTCGGTTTGTCGTCGCACGCGACGGCGAAGAGGCACGCGACGATCCCCGCGCCGCGGAGCGCCGCGCAAGGCGCCCCAAAAAAAGAAGCCGTTCGCGCGGCGCTCATAGCCGGCAATCGACCCAGGACGCGAACGCGCTCCGGTTGATGGCGTCGTCGTCGCATTTCGTGCCGTCGCGCGAATTCGGCCATTCGCAGAACTCCTTCGGATCGAGCTGGGCGAACTCGCTGCCGAGCCAGAGCAAGCCGACTTTTTGATCGACGTCGGGTTCGTTCGAGAACTCCTTGATGTGGAAGAGAACGGAGTTCGCGCGGCGGTGCGACAGGGCCTGGTTCTTGTCGGCGGAGCCGCTCTTCGACGCGCGAGCGACGACCAGGAAATACCGAGCGCCCTTCCTGTCGCTCCACTTTTCCTCGATGAGCTTCTTTGCGCCGTCGTCGAGGGTGTCCATCCCGTTGTCGAACAGGATGACGCCGCCGCGGGCTTTCAGCGGCGTGAACAAGGCGTTGAAGTCCGAGTCGCTGATGGACGCGAACGTCTTCACGTCCGCGGGCTTGCAACCGCGACGCGACGACCCCTCCATGAGCCCGCACGAATGCAAGACGCGGTCGAGCACTTGCATGAACTGTGGCGTGCAGTACGGCGCTTGCGCCTCGTCCGCGATCGCGACGGCCGCCTTTTCGGTGTCGGGCGTCGCCAGCCGTTCGCCCGCCGACTTCACCGCAGAATGAATCGAAAACAAGAGAGCGCCGAGGAGCACGACGCCCGCGCTGACCGAGGCGACGGCAGCGAGCGGACCGCTGCCATTACCAGCACCGCTCGGGCCACTGCCGTCCATCGGGACGGTGCGCGGCGGCGGTTTTTGTCCGAACCCGGGCTGATTCATCGGAGCACCTCGGGCGCGAGCTGCGCCAAGGTGTAGCGGAGCCCGAGGTCCGTATCTTCGTCGCAGAAGCGCTTGGCGCCGAGGTACAGCTGTGGCGTCGAGACCGGGATGTTGTTGTCGGCCGCGAAGTGCAAATGCCGGTTCAGCGTGAGCTCCGTCGATTTCGCGTCCATGCAGCGCAAAGTCTGCGCGCCCCATTTCTGCTCGATCGCGGATCTCAGCTGCGCGGGCCCTGCCTTCCCCGCTTTCGTCAGCTCGTCCTGATCGGCGTAAGCCCAGTCGAGCACTTGTCGCGCTTGCGAGCCGCCGCAGATGACGGCGCGCGCGACGATGCACGCGCCGGGATGGAGCGGCTCGGTGAGCATCCAGTTGCAATCGCTGTCGAGCGGGAACAGCGCGAGCTGCGCGTCGAGCTTGTCCATGACGTCTTCGGCGACGAGGCGCTCGTGGAACGCCTTGCAGGTCGGGCAGAGCGGATCCTCGAACAAGATGGCCGCTTGCGTCGAACGCGGCGTCGCGAGGTGCAGGAGCGCGTTCGCCGGTTCCTGCGTTTGCTTCAAGGTGCCGCAGTTCCCGAGGTACGGCCGGTGATCGGGCATTGCGCTCGCGTAGACGAGCGCGGGGGTGAACGTGAACACGCCGAGCGCGACGAGCCACGCGGGCGGCAAGAGCCAGCCGACGTCGGAGCGCGACGCGGCGTGCGCGCGCGGCGGCTCGAACGGCCCCGAGACGGTCATGCCGGGGATGCGTCCCGCGAAGAGCACCGTCGCGCCGGCGATCGCCGACCCCGCGAGCAGGAACGACGAGATGTAGATGCCGACGCACACCAGGCAAAACGTCCCGAGCTTCGTGATGCTGATGGTGAGCATGACCAGCGACGCGAGCGCGGGCGTGAGCCCGATGACGCCGAAGAACCCGATCGCTTTACGCGACGCGCGCGGACCGGCGACCAGGAGATACACCGCGAACGCGGCGAAGAACGTGAAGGCGCCGACGGCGAAGAGCGAGATCGGGATCCCGCCCCAATACGACTCCTTGAAGAACGCGGAGTACGGGCTGTACATCGCCGCGCGGCACGCATCGGCGGAGTCGGTCGGCGGCGCGCCCGGGATGATGCTGCAGTGGATGTCGTGCAGCCTCCGATCCAGGTGCTTCGCGTAATCGAACGTCGAATACGACGCGAAAAGTAACCCCAGAAGGGATGCGATCAGCGCCGCGAGGCCGGAAACCCTGGTCATCCGCGAAATCTCCGGGGCCGAGCCTTGCAAAGCTTGGGCGCGAAGGGCAAGTGCTCTGGTGACGACCCCCGCCGGGCGAACAAAAAGGGTCCGAAAACTTGCCCGCGCCGTGCACACGGGAGGCGTTTCGCCTCGAAGCGGTCGCTATCGAGCCATCATTCGTGGAGCTCCCACGGGCGTGCGCCGTTTTCGACGCGGTGCGCTTGAAGCCATTCGATGACGGCCTTCGCCCATTCTTTGCGCGCGGGCATCGACGGGTGAATGCCGTCGCGCATGCGCGGCAAATCCGGCACCAGCGCGCCGCTGTCCAGGTAGAGACACGGCGCAGCGCTTTGCCGGATCGTGTCGAGTAAAACGGGTCGCGCGCCCTTCCACAGCGGAGGCGCAACCCAGACGCACGGCCGACCGCCGAGTCGCGCCACGAGCCGATGAATCGTCGGAATCCGGACCTTCGGATCGGGCACCGTGAGCTCGTTCGCGCCGAGCGTGATCAAGACGAGGTCCGGATGAAACGACGTGAGGTACTGGTCGAGGTCCTTGTTCGACGCCCAGGTCGGAATGTATGTCGCGGTTTCGTATTTCAGCACGCCACGCACGCCGCGCGCTTTGAACTCCTGGTCGAGATCGATCCCGAGCGCGCCCGCGAACGAATCGCCGATGTGAAGCACCGTGGTTCCTACGGGCAATGGCGCGGGTTCGGGAGCAGAATTGGGGGGCAAACTGGGCGTCGCGGACGTCGCAGACTGCGACGAAGCCGGCGGCGCACTCGACGATTCGACCGGCGCGGGAACGGCCGCGACGGCGGTCGGCGCGCCCTCAGACGACTCCTCCGGCGCCGCTGAGCGACTCGTCGTTTCGACGGCCGTCGGTCGCGGTCGCTCGATCGCCGCGGTGTTCGGCGCCGACGGCGGCGCGCCGGCGCAAGCAAACGAACCGGCGCCGACGAACAGCAACGACGACGCAAGACGCCATCGACGCGCACGGGCGTCTCTTCGTGCACCGGAACGCACGGAGGATGCGTCCGACGGGCGCGACGGCTTCACGGACAACATGCGGAGTTCCATCCGACTCCGACGTCGCGATTTTTGCAACCGAGACTCGACTCGGCGTGGTTTCGCTCTTCGTGCGACCCTCCGGCGAATCGGTACGCCGTCGGGCGCGCGGTCTGGAACTGCCGGCAATCGGCGTCGAACTCCGGCGCGCGCCTTTGTTCGACCGACGCCAGACGAGCGTCGTTGTCATCGTCGCCGTCCTCGCCGGACGCGCTTTTCGCCGACGCTTGCTCGGCCGAATCGGCATCGTCCAACAGGCAGCCGTGACCGGGCACTTCGTGTCGGCCCTCGTCGCAGCCGCGCTCGGTTCGTTTCGCGCAACGGACGCCGTTCCACGGGCGACCGGGCCGGCAATCGGCGTCGAGCACGCCGTGGAGGCACTCGCCGTTCGCGTCGCGCCCGAACGGACAGCGTTCGCTCGAGACCGTCCTAGCGCAACGAAACCCGAGGTGCGCCCCTTCGTCGTGCGGGTTCGCGCGATCGCGGAGGCGTACCTTCATCCACTTGTCGAAGCGCCGGCTCCAGCTGCCACCGCGATACACTTTCAACGTGCCGTTCATCGGTGGCCACGGATAGTCGCCGTACCAGTCCGCCGTCCACTCCCAGACGTTGCCGGTCATATCGAACAAGCCGAACGCGCCCGGCGCGAAGCTTGCGACTTTGCACGCGCCGTTGGTTCGCCAGCACGCCCGATCTTCCGGTGGGTCGTCGCCCCATGAAAAGCTGCGATCGTCGCCGCCGCTCGCGGCGTATTCCCATTCGGTCTCGGTCGGTAGCCGCGCACTTTGCGCGCGACAAAAAGCGTCCGCTTGAAACCAATCGACGCAGTTGACCGGTGCTTCGTCGCGGCGCCCGGAGCTCGTGCAGGTGACGCGATCGCCGACTGCGGGCGTGCATTTCCCCGATTTCACGCAGTTCGCATACGCGCCGACCGTTACTTCCGTCGCGTCCATGCAAAACGACGGCAGCCGCGTTCGAAACCGCGGCCATTGATCGTCCGCCCCCTTCCCTCGCGGATTGCCGATCCACGTTTCGCCGGCGGGGATCTTCAGCATGCCCGCGGGGCAAACGTCGGAGCGCCGTGGATCTGCCGGCGCGTCGTCCGTGGGCGTCCCTGCGGGTGCCGTTGGCGACGCGCCAGCGGGCGTGGCGCTGGGGTCGCTCGGCGTGCCCGCGGACGAATCGTCCCTACGGATGGTCACTGCGCTGGCGGGCGGCCGATGACCGGTGCAGCGTTCGACGAGGTCCGCCACGTCGGCGCGATCGGGCGCTCGCGAACCGGGGATCGCCGACCAAACGTCGTATTCGGCGAGCACGCGCGGCGCGTCGTCGAGCACGCAGGCGATGACGAGTCGATCCTTGTGCGCCTGCCGGCGTACGCTCTCGATGGGAAGCTCCTTGGCGAGCGCGCGATCGAGACTCGCCGCGGCGAGCTCCCAGCGTCCCGCACCGAGGTACGTGCGCGAGAGCAGGTACTCCGCAAGCCCGAGCCTCGGTTCTTCGACGGCCCAACCGCCGAGCGCCGACGCCGCCAGCGTCGGTTCGCGCCCGATCCGCGGTTCGCCGATCAAGTGGAGCGCGATCGGCCGCTCGCCGTGACCGTCCGCCGCGTAGCGCTTCACGTCGAGCGCTCGCAACCGGTCCGCGTCCACGACGGCGCGTGCGACGTCGTCGTAGCGTTGCTTGGCGACGTTCCCCTCGCCGAGCACGAGCGCGAGATCGCCGAGGGCTTCGTCCGCGCGGGCGCGCATCGCCTTGCCGAGCGCCGGATCTTTCGACAAAGCGTCGTAGCGAGCGCGAGCCGCGGCTTCGTTTCCCGCGCGAAGATCGCACTGCGCGAGCCCGAAGCGCGCGCCGAGATCGTGCGGATCGAGCGCGAGCACGTCGCCGAAGAGCTTCACGGCGCGCACCGTGTCGAGCCCGCCGAGCGCGCCGTTCGCCTCCTCCGCGATGCGATCGATCACGTGCGGGCATCGCCGGCCGAAGATCGCCGGCTGATCGAACCGCGCCCGCGCGACGGCGAGCACGTCCGGGCCGACCGAGAGCCGGTCGAGCGACGCCCGAAAATCGGCGTCCAGCGCGTCGAGCGATTTCCCTGTCGCGCTCGCGAGCGACGCGCCGCCGTACCATCGTCGCACCGCGTCCATGCCGTGCGTCTTCGCGAGCCACTCGATGAACGCACCGGCAACGACGTAGGCGCGCGACGACGGCTCGCCGAGAAAGCTCAACTTGAAGACGCGGGAAAGCGGCGGCAAAATCGCTAGATCGAGCATCGCCTTCGTCCATTCGTCGAGCGACAGATCCTCGTCGTGCGGCGCCGCCGCGACCGCGACGCCCTCGATGCGCCCCGGATCGGGGATCAACCCGAAGAGCGGCCCCGCGACGTGGAACGGCCCGCGCCCAAACTCCCCGGCCACGACGTGTGCGAGCTCGTGCCGCATCACCGGATGCGGAAACCCTGCCCGCTGAATGTAGATCTCGTGACGCCACGGCTTCGCGATGTACGTCGACGCCGCGCCCATCAGCGCGCCCTTCTGGTCGGCGTTCGCGAACACGAACACCGTGATGCGATGCGGCTCCTTCACGCCGAGGTATCGCTCGAGCTCGTCGAGGTGCCCGTCGCAATCCTTGCCGAGCGCGCGCGCCTCGACCGCGGGCGTGCCGGTCGCGAGCACCAGATCGCAACGTCGAGACGAGACGGTCTCGCCGAGCGCGGCGCGGATCGACGCCGCGGTCTGGTAGTGCCCGAGCGTCGTCCCCGACGCCGAATGCACGAGGCTCGCCCCACCAAAGACGACCGCGACGACGAGCGCGCCCCAATTCTTCCTCGAAGCACGCCCGAAAGAGGCGTCGATTGATTTGTTGGGAGCACGCGCGGAAGAGCCGTCGATTGATTGATGGGGGGCACGATCTCCGTCGGTCTTCGGTGATGTGGGGACTGAT
>DATBBD010000131.1:0-5006 GCA_036271175.1 Polyangiaceae bacterium
GCCGACCAGCATGTACGCCGCGGCTTCTTCCCATGTGAGGTGCGGCGCTTTCGGCAGGCACATGTGGTCCTGCACTTTCGTGAACTGCGCGAAGCTTCCCCAGTTCGTCTCGTAGCCCCAGATGAGCTGCGACGGCGCGAACATCGGATCTTTGCCGGCCACGACGTGCGGGTCGTCGTGATCCCACCAGCCGCAATGCACGACGACTTCGTCGCCGACTTTGACGTTCGTGACGTCCTTGCCGACCTTCCACACGATGCCGCTCGCGTCGGAGCCGCCGATGTGAAAATCCTCTTTTTCGCCCTTCTTCTGGCGTCCCTTGATGACGTTGATCGGAACGCCGAGCGCGGCCCAGACGTTGTTGTAGTTCACGCCCGCCGCCATCACGTACACGAGGACTTCGCGCGGCCCGATCTCGGGGACCGGGATCTGCTCGCGCTTGAACGCGGCGTCCGGTTCGCCGAAACGGCTCTCCCGAATCACCTGCGCATACATCTTCTCGGGAACCACGCCGAGCTCGGGGATCTGTCCTAGTTCGTAGATGTCTTTCGCCATGACGCGCGCGCATCCTAGTCGGAATGCGTGATTTTCAAAGGGGGCTCCGGCGCTCCAGCGGGGGCGAAATCGCGGCGTTTTCGACGCGCCGCACCGACCGTCCCGAAATCCGCGGCACTTTTGGTGAAATCCGCGGCGTGAGGGCCGATTCCTGCGCCCGCTTGACTCGGTTCTGCCGACGGCGAGACATAGGCAGCGAGCGATGCCCGGAACCTCTCACGATCTCCGCTGGGAATTCTGGATCGACCGCGGGGGCACGTTCACCGACTGTATCGGCAGAAATCCGAACACCGGCGAGCTCCACGTCGAGAAGCTCCTGTCCTCGGACCGCGCCCCGCTCGACGGCATTCGACGGATCCTCGGCCTCGAATCGGACGCGCCGATCCCCGCGGTGGACGTGCGAATGGGCACGACCGTCGCGACGAACGCGCTCCTCGAGCGCAAGGGCGCCCGCTCCGCGCTGGTGACGACGCGGGGGTTCGCCGACGTTCTCGAAATCGGCACGCAGGCCAGACCGCGCCTCTTCGACCTCGAAATCCGGAAGCTCGATCGCCTCTATTCGTCGGTTCTGGAGGTCGACGCCCGCGCCGACGCGGAGGGTCGGGTGCTCGCCCGTCCGGTGCATGAACCCACGCTCGACGCGATGCGTACACTCGTTTTGGGGGGCACCCGGAGCGTCGCGATCGTCGTATTGCATGCCTATCGCGCCGGGGAGCTCGAGCGCGAACTGGGCGAAATGGCGGCCTTGGCGGGCTTCGACCACATCGCGCTGTCGCACGAGGTCGCGCCGCACCTCGGTTTCCTGTCACGCGGCGACACGACGACGCTCGACGCGTATCTCACGCCGCTCCTTCGCACCTACCTCGACGGACTCCTCACCGAATTGCCGGGCAGTTCGCTCCGGTTGATGCAGTCGAGCGGCGGGCTCGTCGGCGCGCGCGGGCTCCGCGGACCGAACGCGATCCTGTCCGGGCCGGCGGGCGGCGTCGTCGCCGCCGCAGGTGTCGCGCGCTCCGCGTCGGTGAAGAACGCGATCGCGTTCGACATGGGCGGCACGTCGACCGACGTCTCGCGATTTTCCGATCGCGTGCCGCTCCTTTACGAGACGGAGATCGCCGGCGTTCGCTTGCGCGCCCCGACGCTCGACATCCACTCCATCGCGGCAGGCGGAGGTTCGATCTGCCGGGTCGAAGGAAACCGCCTCACCGTGGGACCCGAGAGCGCCGGCGCCGATCCGGGGCCGCTCTGCTACGGCCGGCGCGGCGCGCGCGAGCTCACCGCGACCGACGTGAACCTGTTTCTCGGCCGCCTGCTTCCCGATCGATTCCCCTTCCCGCTCGATCTCGAAGCGCCGCGAGCGGCCCTTTCACGAGTCGCCCGCGAGCTCGGCGAACGCGGCCTCGATCGCCCGCCGGAAGCCGTCGCGGGCGGCTTTTTCGACGTCCTGAACCACGGCATGGCGGACGCGATCCGCAGGGTGAGCGTGCTCCGGGGCTACGACGTGCGCGAGCATGCACTCGTCGTGTTCGGCGGTGCAGCGGGTCAGCACGCCTGCGCCGTCGCGCGATTGCTCGGCATGCGCACGCTCCTGTTTCACCCGCTCGCCGGCGTGCTCTCCGCGTACGGCATGGGCATCGCGGACGTGGTGTGGCACGGGAGCAACGACGCAACCGGCCTTCATCTGTCGGAGAGCGCGCTCGACACGCTCGCGCCTTCGTTCGACGCACTCGAAGCGAAGGGCCGTGCAGCGCTCGCGGAAGACGGCTTCGACGCCGCGTCGATCCGCGTCGTGCGCCGCATCGACTTGCGGTACCGCGGGACCGAACTGCCGCTCACGGTCGAGCTCGGCGCAGCGTCATCGTGCCGTCGGGCGTTCGAGGCGAAACACGAACGGCTCTTCGGTTACGTTCTCGACGGCGCGGACATCGAGCTCGTCGCGACGCGATCGGAGCTCACCGGGGAACGCGCGATGCCGCCTCTCGCGATCGCCGGGTCGAGCGACGATGCATGCACGCCGGCACGAACGGCGCGCGTGTGGACCGATGGCGCTTTCGCTACGGTCCCCGTCTATTTACGCGAGGGGTTATCGCCGGGTCGCGAACTCGCTGGGCCCCTCGTCGTCGTGGAAGCGACGGGCACCATCGTCGTCGATCGCGGTTTTTCACTGAAGCTCTCGCTCGACGGAACGTTGGTCGTCACCGACGTCGCGCCGGCAGAGCCCCGTGAAGCGGGGGACGCCCTCGATCCGGTATTGCTCGAGATCACCGGAAATCGCTTCATGGCGATCGCCGAGCAGATGGGGCACGCGCTCGAGCGCACGGCGCGGAGCACGAACATCCGCGAACGGCTCGATTTTTCATGCGCCGTCTTCGACAACGACGGCGAACTCGTCGCGAACGCGCCGCACATTCCGGTGCACCTCGGCGCGATGGGCGAATCGGTGCGCGCCGTGCTCGACGCGCACCCGGTGCTCGAACCCGGGGACGTGTTCGTGACGAACGATCCCGCGCTCGGCGGCTCGCATTTGCCGGACATCACCGTGGTCTCCCCCGTCCACGACGCCGAAGGCGCCCTCCTCTTTTTTACCGCCAATCGGGGCCATCACGCCGACGTCGGTGGGATTGCGCCGGGTTCGATGCCCCCGTTCTCGACGCGGCTCGACGAAGAAGGCGTCGTGTTTCGTGCCGCGCGGCTCGCAACGCGCGGCGCGCTCGACCGCGCCGGCATCTTGTCGCACCTCCGGCGCGGACCGTTGCCCGCGCGCGATCCGGAAATGAACCTCGCGGATCTCGAGGCGCAGATCGCCGCCAACCGCAAAGGCGCGGAGCTGCTCGGCGAGCTGGTCCGGGAACACGGCGCGCGCTCGGTGCTCGCGTACGTAAAATATCTGCACGACGACGCCGCGAACGCCGCGGTCGGCGTGATTCGGCAAATGGCCGACGTCGAGCATCGGTTCGAAGACGCGCTCGACGACGGCACGCCGATCGTCGTCAGGCTCCGTCCGCACGGCGACGTCCTCGACGTGGACTTCACCGGCACCGGCGGCGAGCACGCGGGAAACCTGAACGCGCCGCGCGCGGTGACGCTCTCGGCGGTCATCTACTTTCTGCGCCTGCTCTCGGCGCGACCCATCCCGCTCAACGGCGGCTGTCTCCGCCCCGTTCGTCTCACCATCCCCTCGCCGAGCATCTTGTCGCCGGGACCCGAGCGCGCCGTCGTCGGCGGGAACGTCGAAACGTCGCAGCGCATCGTCGACGTGTTGCTCGGCGCGTCCAGCCGCTGCGCTGCGAGTCAGGGCACGATGAACAACGTCACGTTCGGCGACGCGACGTTCGGCTACTACGAAACCCTCGCGGGCGGAGCCGGCGCGGGCCCGACGTTCGCCGGCGCGTCGGCGGTGCACACCCACATGACCAATACGCGCATCACGGACGTCGAAGTGCTCGAGTCGCGTTACCCGGTACGCGTGCGCGAGTTTTCGATCCGCCGCGGCTCGGGCGGCCCAGGAAAATATGCCGGCGGAGACGGCCTCGTTCGCGAGCTCGAGTTTTTGCGCGCCGTCCACGTCGCGGTGCTCTCGGAGCGCCGCTTGCTTCGTCCTTTCGGGCTCGACGGCGGCGCGCCCGGGGCGCTCGGTCGCAATTTCTTGAACGGTCGCGACATCGGCGGAAGCGCCGAGCTCGACGCCGTTCCCGGAGACCGCCTGCGCATCGAAACGCCGGGCGGTGGCGGCTACGGTGCGCCTCGCTAAGGCGCCGCGGGAGTGAGCGGAGGCGCCTTGGCATCCGCAGCGTCGTGCGGGCCGTTCACGGCTTCCTTCACCGCGAGAGCGAGCGCGCAGCTGTTCACTTGCCGTTGCTCGGCCGCCGACGTCTCACCGTCGGTCACGGCGCGATCGCCGACGGGCACGAACTCGCCCGACGCCTCGGCGCGAAGACGAACGACTTGTCGATGCGTCGCCAGATCCCAGATCCCGACGCGCGCCATGTGATCGACGCGCTGGACGCGCTCCTCTTCGGACTCGACGCGTTCGTCGGGCGCGTGCGGAAGCGCGGCGGGCAATCCTTCTGCCGGATCCTCGTCGAGGACCGCGGTGAAGTAGCGCGCGCGCGACAGGACTTCGATAGCGACCGGAACGTCGTTCTGCGTCACGCCGGCGAGATCGAGCTCGAACGCGCGCACCGCGAGATCGGTGCCGGCCTGGTGGAGCTCGTCGGTCCAATCCGACGACAGGATGCGGAGCGTCCGATAGAGGAGCCGCAAGTTGTACGGCTGCGACGGACGCGCGCAGACGCTCCAATCGTTGCAGAGAAGCCCGCCGCTGCAGTCGCCCGGCGACTTGCACGCCTTGCCCTCGGTATCCTCATGACGAACGAAGAGACACGACGTGAAGCCGTCGCGCTGCGAGCGTGCCGCCGCGGAGCGCAACGACTTGACGTCCTTGGCGTTCG
>DATBBD010000132.1:0-2053 GCA_036271175.1 Polyangiaceae bacterium
CGAGCGTCGAGCTCGACGGGCTGACGCTCGGCGGGTTAGGGGCCGAAGATCTGATGGAGCTCGCGGCGCTCCAGCTATACTTCCGCGCAACGCCGGCCTGAGCGTCCGCAGTTCGGAAACCATGTACCGCGAAATTTCACCGCCGCCGTCACTCGAGGCATTGTTTTCGTGTTTCTGGTGCCACACCGTCGGCGACGCGGACGAGGTGGTTCGCGTCCTCGCTGGCGACGCGCTGCCGCTGGTACGAGAGCTGAAATCGACGAGGCAGCCTGATGTGCACGACATGCGGATGCGGCGAAGGCGCGGTGGCGACCCTGAAGAATCTGGAAACGGGAAACGTCACGCCGATCGCTCGTCCTGCCGCGCACGTTCATGCGCACGAGCACGGTCACGACCATTCCCACGGTCACACTCACGACCACGAGCCGGGTCACGAGCATTCCCACGATCACGGTCACTCGCATGACCATGAGCCGAGTCACGAGCGCTCCCATTCACACGATCATGAGCATCGCGATCAGCCGGCATCGCGAGCGAAAGTCGTGGCGCTCGAAGCTCGGGTTCTCGCCAAGAACGACGCGCTCGCCGCGAACAACCGCGCGTGGTTCGCGGGTCGTGAGATCCTCGCGCTGAACCTGGTGAGCTCGCCGGGCGCAGGCAAGACGGCTTTGCTCGAACGCACGATTTGCGACCTCAAAGCGGACTTCCCGCTTTACGTCGTCGAGGGCGATCAAGCGACGTCCAACGACGGCGAGCGCATTCGGGCGGCCGGTGCCCCCGTCGTTCAGCTCAACACCGGAACCGGCTGTCACCTCGACGCCGACATGGTTCGACGCGGCCTCGACGAGCTGAAGCCACCGGTCGGCGCGGTCGTCCTGATCGAGAACGTCGGCAATCTCGTCTGCCCCGCGCTCTTCGATCTCGGCGAGCGCGCGAAGGTAGCGATCCTCTCGGTCGCCGAAGGCGACGACAAGCCGCTCAAGTATCCTCACATGTTCCGCGCGGCGCAGCTGATGCTCCTCAACAAGATCGACCTCCTGCCGTACGTGGATTTCGATCTGGCCACGGCGACGGCGAACGCGCGGTCGGTGAATCCCTCCATCACCATTCTGTGCGTCTCGGCACGCACCGGCGAGGGGCTCCAGGCCTGGTACGACTGGCTCCGAACCGCGGCCGCTCGCGCGTAACAAAAGGCGATCCGCCGGCGTCTCGCGTCCTTTTTCGAGCGCGCGAGTGGTCCGTTTTTCTTGGTGGCGGTACGAGCAAGGATCCCATGAATCTCCGCGTCACCATCGCCGTCTCGTCCATCGCCTTCATCGTGGGGTGCTCGAGCAGTTCGTCGGATCATTCGAGCGGCCCCGACTCCGGCGCGACCGGCGGCGCCCCAGAAACGGGCGGAACCGGCGCGAGCACGGGTGGGACCGGCGGCGCCAGCACGGGCGGTCAGGCGTCGAGCAGCGGCGGCTCGAGTGGGACCCCTCCCAGTACCGGCGGCGCGAACACTGGGGGTACGAATACCGGCGGCGCGAGCACCGGTGGCAAGAATTCAGGGGGCGCGGGCGGCGGCTCTCCGCCGACACCGACCGGCGGATGGACCAACGTGACCGCGAACCTCGCGAACATGGCTTCCGAATGCGGAAACCTCTCGCACCTTTCGGCGAAGCCCGATGAAGACGAGTTGATCGCAGGCATCGCGCAGAAAGGCCTCTGGGCGAGCACCGATGGCGGCGGAAGTTGGCATCAGATCGGAGCCGGGGCCGGCTCCGATACGATCACCAATCGCACCTCGTCGCTCTTGTTCGACCCCGATCACCCGGACCAGTACTGGGAATCGGGCATCTACAATGCAGGCGGCGTCTATCTCACGACGGACGACGGCGCGACGTTTCACGCGCTCGGGACGGTGCACCACGACGATCTCATCAGCGTCGATTTTACCGACCCGGCTCGGAAAACGATGCTCGCCGGAGGTCACGAGCAGACGCAGACGCTCTATCGTTCGACCGACGGCGGAGCGACGTGGGACAACGTCGGCACGAATCTGCCGTCGGGG
>DATBBD010000133.1:0-5861 GCA_036271175.1 Polyangiaceae bacterium
AGCCGCGTCGCGTGCGCGGCGACGAGCTCATCAGCGTCTTGTTCGAGTCGATGCACGATCTCAACTTCCTGCCCGACTCGATCCAAGGCGGAGACTTCTGTCTGCACCTCGCGCTCGAGAAGCTCCCGTCGCGTGTCGGCGTCGTTTATCTCTACGACATCGATCGTCGCGAGTTCGTCGTCGTCTCCGTTCTCGGCGCGGCCCCCGCGGGAATGATCGGCAAGCGTCTCCCCGAAAACGACGCGACGCTCTCCGCCGCGATGCGAAAGCGCCGCGCGATGCTCCTCACGCGTGAAGAGATCGCCGTGCACGCGGCCGCGATCGGCAACGCGACGCACGTGCTCCTCGCGCCCGTCATGCAGGCGGGCCGCTTCCTCGGCGCGATCGAGCTCGCCGACCCGAGCGACGACGTCGCGTTCACCGAGCTCGACGCAAACGCGATCACGTACATGGCGGAGCAATACGCCGAGTTCGTCGCCGCCCGCGGCGTCCTCCTCGACCGCGAGCGCACCTCCCAACCCCCCGCCGTCCACCAATAATCTCCCCCACTCGCAGCGCGCACCCTTGCGCCCGCCCGCGCTACGCCAGAGAGAGATTCACAACAAGATCAGAAGGTCAGAAGAATTTATTTTGATTCGGTTGTTGGCGTGAGCGTCACCAGACCGGACCGACTTCACCAGCCACATTCAAAAAATTCCCCTTCTGATCTTCTGACCTTGTTGTGAAACCTCTCGCTCTCTTTTTGGAGGGGTCAGGGCTGGGGCTCGCAGTCGCCGTCTTTGTTGGACCAGAGGGCAGTGACGGTTTGGCCGTCGGCGTGGACGACGAAGTTGCAGAGGTCGCCGATTTCGCCGCCGTACATCGTTTCCTCGTCGGCGTCGCTGAACCAACCGGCGCCGGGCTCGGGGTCCGTCACCATCTCGGCCACCTCGTGCGAGATGACGATGTGAGAGCGCCCGCACGGCGGGATGATCGCGTACGGCTCGTCGGTGTCGTACGAGTGGTAACCGCCGGCGTTCGCGCACGTCGTCTCGCCTTGTCCGAGGTCGACGTTCACGTTGTCGGGAAGGAACACGACGTACGCGTCGGCGTGCGGCACTTGCACGGCGCCGGAGTCCGCGCCCGCGTCGTCCACGACGGTCGCGTGGATCGCCTGGTGCACGCGCATGTCGAGGATCGCCCAGTTGATGAAGCCGTTCACGACGTCGCCGTCGTGGATGAACGTGCTCGTCGGAATGAACGACGCGCCGTCGTACGTGCCGTACTGCACGCCGTACTGCGAGAGGATCGCGCCCCACCAATCCGGAGAGCTCACGAGGAACGAGATGTACGAATCGAAGCTCGGCGACAGATCGATGCCGTCGGTGCCGACGTAGATCGCGCGAAGGTGCGGCGAGCCGAGCGCGCCAGCGCCGTGGTTCGTCATGCGATCCCACGCGACGTTCCCGTCCGCTGCGTCGCCGGTGTCGCCCGCCGATTGCGCGTCGAAGTTTTTGTGGCCGAACGCGTCCTGCCCTGCGTCGGGTGTGGTCGCCGTCGAATCGCCACCGCACGCGACGACGAGCGTCGCAAACGCAAAACGAAGAAAGCTCATTGCTGCGCGAGGTAAACTACACTCTCCCCGTGGAAACGCGACGAAATCGATGGCTCTCGTACGGCCTCTTGCCGGCCGTTCTCGTCGCCGCGTTCGTCTTGGCGTACTTCACTTTTCGCACCACGTTTCAACTCGACAAGCTGCGTCAGCAATCCGTGCTCGAGTCGACGCTCGCGCTCGCGAACGAGCGGGCAGATCGCCTCGACAAGCGCATCATCACCGAGGACAACACGGTCTTCGCGATCGCCGATCCCGCGCAGCTCTCCGCGCTGACGGAGCGATGGGTCCCGACGGCGCAGCGCGAGACGCCCACCGTGCGCGCGATCTTGATCCTCGACGACGCGCACGACGTGCTCGCGTTCGCATCGCGCGCGGGCGGCGCGTGGGGTGAAGAAGAAGATTTTCGGCGACTCCTCGTGCGGCGTTTGCTGGGCGACATGGAGCTCTGGTCACAACCGGAGAACGAGCTCCGACATTTGCATCGCGAGTACGACGGGCAGAGCTACCTCGTCAGCTACTGGCAGAAGAACGTCGAAGGTCGCCGCTACATCATCGTCGCGTGGCACGACATCGGTCGCATCGTGAAGGACACGCTGCCGACGCTCTTCACCGAACAATCGCAGAGCAAGCTCAACGTCGTCGACGAGCAAGGGCGAATCATCTACGGACCGCCGCTGCGCAGCGGCGAGTTCACCGTCGGCGTACGCATTCCGACGACGCTCTACAACTGGCGCATGCAAGTCTCGCCGGCGTCGGGTGAAGAGATCGCGCGGAGCGTGCAGAACCAAAAGACGATCGAGCTCGTGCTCGTCACGCTCTCGTGCGTCGTCATCGTCGCCGGCGCGTTCACGATTTTGTTTGCGGCCCAAAAAGAACGAAGGCTCAACGCGCTCAAGACCGACTTCGTCGCGAACGTGAGCCACGAATTGAAGACGCCGCTCGCGCTCGTGCGCATGTTCGGCGAGATGTTGCAGTCCGGTCGCGTCGCGTCCGACGAGAAGCGGAAGGAGTACCTCGACATCATCGTCAACGAGAGCGAGCGGCTCTCGTCGCTCATCGAGAACGTGCTCGACTTCGCGCGCGTCGAGAAGGGCCGCGGCAGTTACGAGTTCGCCGAGGGCGACGTCGGGGTGGTCGTGTCGCGCGCCGCTCAGGTCCTCAAGTACCGCGCCGAGCGCGAGCACACCCGCCTCGACCTGCAGGTTCAGAACCAGCTACCCGAGTGCCGCATCGACGACCGCGCGCTGCAGCTCGCCGTCGTGAACCTGATCGACAACGCCATCAAGTACGGCCGACCCACGCCCGAAAATGGGACGGATTCCGGCAGCGCGATCGTGAAAATCTCAGCCGAAGAGCAGGATGGAAACGTCGTGATCCGCGTGAAAGATCACGGACCTGGCATCCCGAAGACCGAGCGCGAGCGCATCTTCGAGCGCTTCATCCGCGGAACCAAAACGGCCGACCGCGACGGCGTCCCGGTGCGCGGCAGCGGCATCGGTCTCGCGCTCGTGAAGCACATCGCCGAGAGCCACGGCGGTACCGCGCACGTCGAGAGCGAGGTCGGCAAGGGCAGCACGTTCATCCTCACGATCCCCATCGCCGGCACGGGAGAAGCGCTCGCACAAAAGGCGATGGCCATTGACGAGAAAAGCGCGCACGATATCGTCTGACGAAAGGGATCGGTTCAAGGTTTCATCATCATGGGTAATGACGACGCGAAGCTGTTCGTGGCAGGGCTGCCCGACAGCATCTCCGAAGACGTACTGAAGCAGCTCTTCGAGGCCACTGGCGGCACGGTGGTGCAAGTGAGCCTTCCAAAAGATCGCACGACCGGGCGCCCACGTGGCTTCGGCTTCGTGACGATGTCGAGTCCGGCACAAGCTCAGAGCGCGCGCGACGCGCTCGACGGCTCGTTGCAATCGGGTCGATCGATTTCGGTTCGTCCGTTCCAGGCCGAGCCTCCGCGTCGTGGTGAAGGCGGTCCGCCGTCGTCACGCTTCGGGGGGCCGCCGGGTGGTGGTCCGCCCGGTGCTGGCGGTGGCGTCGGCAGCGGTCCTCCGCGCTCGAGCGGTCCCGGCGGCGGACCCGGCGCGCCCGATCGCACGCTCTACGTCGGCAACCTTCCATACGACTGCACGCAGCCCGAGCTCGAGACGCTCATCAACGGCGCGACGGCGGGCAACGGCACGGTCGTGCGCGTGCACATGCCGATGGATCCCGATGGTCGCAAGCGCGGCTTCGGCTTCGTGACGATGTCGAGCGCCGAGACCGCGAAGGCCGCGGCTGAAGCGTTGAAGACGGCGGACCTCCGCGGTCGTCGTCTCGTCGTGAACCTCGCGCACCCGAAGGGCGAACGCCCGGCGGGCGGCGGTTACGCCGGCGGCGGTGGTGGCGGCTACGGCGGCGGCGGTGGCTACAGCGGCGGCGGCGGCTTCGGCGGTGGTGGTGGTGGCGGCGGAAGCGGCTTCGGGCCCCCGTTGCCTCCCGGTGGTCGCAAGACGTTCGACACCGATCGTCGTCGAAAGCAGGAGGGCGGCGGCAACGACGGCCCCCCGCGCAAAGGCGGCAACCGCGGCGTCAAAGCCGACGAGGACGACGACAAGTGGGAGAAGCGCGACTGGGGCGACGACAAAGACTGATCGTAAGGTGGATCAGAGGCTCGCGTGCGCGACGAGGTGGCCGGTGAACGTCTCGTCGGCGGCGGGCGGAATTCCGTTGCCGCTCGGCGCGGCCTGCGCGCCTTCGTCCAAGTAGGGCTTGAGGTTCACGTTCGTCGGCGTGAGGTTCCACGTCGTGACGCAGCCGGGATTCGCGCCGGTGGCGATGACGGCGGGTTGAAGCGCCGAGCCGGCTTTCGTGCTCGAGATCGTGATGCTGAGGTCGTTCGCGAAGTCGAAGCAGGTGCCTTGCGTGATCGTGAAGCTCAGCGTCGTGAGCGTCACGGTCGAGATGACGCCGCCGACACCGTTTTGCTGCGCCTGCTGCGCGACATCGACGTTGATCGGGAAAGCCGGAAGGCTGAAATCGACCGCGATACCCGCCTGATTGGCGATCGCACTGCCGGGCACCGTCTGAGCCGGGATGTCGTACGGGATGTCGAAGGCGGCGACGGACGACAAATTGAAGTTACAGCCCGCAAGGATCGCAAAAAGAAGTGCCTGACGCATCGGTTCGACCATAGCACCGCTTGACAGTGTCATCGCCGCATGTAGATTCCGCCGCCCGGATCTCCATCATGCGCGACCTCATCAAGATGACGTGCGGCAACTGCGGCCGCGCCAACTACACGACGACCAAAAACAAACGAACGATGACCGAGAAGTTCGAGGTCAAGAAGTTCTGCCCTTCGTGCCGGAAGCACTTCCCGCACAAAGAGGGCAAGATCTCGAAGTCCTGATCCTCGGGTCGTTTCGGGTGGGCGTGTCCTCGGATGGACACTCTCGCGCCGCCCTGTGGTAGAAGCGGCGTTCCCCCATGGTTTTCGATTGGTTGAGCGGCCTTTTCTCGAACGATCTCGCGATCGATCTCGGGACTGCGAACACGCTCATCTACGTGAAGGGCAAGGGGATTGTCTCCTGCGAGCCGTCCGTCGTTGCGGTGCAGCGCGACGCGCGTGGCGGCAACAAGGTCCTGGCCGTCGGTCGCGAGGCGAAAGAGATGCTCGGGCGTACGCCGGGCAACATCCGCGCGGTGCGCCCGCTGCGTGACGGCGTCATCGCCGACTTCGAAATCACCGAGGCGATGCTCCGTTACTTCATCGCGCGCGCCCACAACCGGCGCACGCTCGTGAAGCCGCGCATCATCATCTGCGTTCCGTTCGGCATCACGGAGGTCGAGAAGCGCGCCGTCAAAGAGAGCGCGGAGAGCGCGGGCGCGCGAGAGGTTTATCTGATCGAAGAGCCGATGGCGGCCGCGATCGGCGCGGGTCTGCCGATCACGGAGCCGAGCGGCAACATGATCGTCGACATCGGCGGCGGCACGACCGAGGTCGCCGTCATCTCGCTCGCGGGCATCGTGTACTCGCAAAGCGTCCGCGTCGGCGGCGACAAGATGGACGACGCGATTCAGGCGTACTTGAAGCGCAAGTACAACCTCGCGGTGGGGGAGCAGACGGCCGAGCGCATCAAGATGCAAATCGGCAACGCGTACCCGCTCGAGCAGCAGCTCACGAGCGAGGTGAAGGGCCGCGATCTCGTCGCGGGTGTTCCGAAGACCGTCATCGTGAACTCGGACGAGATTCGCGAAGCGCTCGGCGAGCCCGTCAACG
>DATBBD010000134.1:0-4802 GCA_036271175.1 Polyangiaceae bacterium
CGTCGCGGAGATTTGCAACAACGGCATCGACGACGATCACGACGGCAAGATCGACTGCCAGGATCCCGATTGCGCGAACAACCCGGCGTGCGCGAAGAAGCAATCGAACTGCCTCACCGCCCGGTTGATCACCGCCAGCGGCTCATACACCGGCGACACCACCGGCAACGTGGGCGAAACCACGGGAACCTGCGGCGGCGCGGCGGGCGAAGCGGTGTTCCGGCTTGCGTTGACGGCGCCGTCCGAGGTCTCGCTGGACACCATCGGTTCCAACTTCGACACGACGCTCTACGTCCGCGTCGGTTCGTGCACGGCCGGGCGCGAGCTCGGCTGCGACGACGACAGCGGCGGGGTCGATCACTCGTCCAAGCTCGCGTTCGATACGCTCCCCACCGGCAACTATTTCGTCTACGTCGACGGGTTCGCGGTCGACGCGAACCGAGGGCCCGACCAGGGCGCCTACGTCCTCAACGTCACCATCGATCAGAACCCGACGGAGATCTGCAACGACGGCAAGGACAACGACGGCGACCATTTCGCCGATTGCGCGGACCCCGATTGCGTCAGCGCGCCGAATTGCCTGAACTGCAACAACGGCGGCCCTCCGGTCCCCGAGTTCGGCGTCGCGAACTGTACGGACGGCATCGACAACGACTGCGACGGCAAGATCGACTGCGCCGACAGCGACTGCCACGCGAGCGCCGCGTACCCGACGGAGTGCTGCAACGGCCTGGACGACAACGGCAACGGCATCATCGACGACTTCGCCTGTCGCTGCGCCGACGATACGACCTGCGGTCCGAACGCGATTTGCTACACGGATACCGTGAGCGCTTGCAGCGACCCATGCGAGAACTTCTTCGGCGACATCTGCCCGTTCGCCGCCCCCGGCTCGACGTGCAGCACCGTCACGAATCAGTGTGAGTTTTAGTCGCCCACAGGCCCGAGAGCGGGCCTGTGCGCTCGACGCAAGAAACGCCGTCAACTCACGTATTCGTAGTACTCGACGCCGAGGTCCTGAAAGTTGGGTTCGTAGCGCTCGCCGACGCTGGCGATGCGGAAGCGGTTGCCGGGCATCGTCGGCAAATCGACGGCGGACGCGGTGTCGTGCAGGGACTCGTATTGCTCGCGAGTGATGTCGTGCGCGCCTTTGAGCGACGCGGCGAAGCCGATGTTCTTCGCGGCCTCGGTCCAGTTCGGCACCATCCGCACCGGAAGTGCCTCGGCCGCGTCGCCGCTGCCGTAGCCGAGCGCGAGGAGCCGCTTCTCGCTCAGATCGACGTTGCGCGTGAGCGCCTCTTCGAACCCGGCGGCCATCCACGCCGGTAGCGCAGCCGGATAGAGGTTGCCGAGCTCGGCGGCGCCGCGTGAGCCGAGGCTCATCTTGGTCTCGAGGAACTTCTTGAACTCGCCGCTCTTGCGCAAGAGTCCGATGACCTGGCTGGTGACCGGGAACGGATCCACGTCGGCCTTGCCCTCCAACACCCGCGAGAACAGATCCGGCCGCGACCGCGACTCGGCATCCAGGGCCTCGCGCGACACGCCCGCTTCGCGGCAGAGGGCGAGGACGGTCGTCCCTTCGGCGGGAGCTTCGAGCAGGGCGCGCAAATACAAGAAGGCCGCGGCCTGCGCGGGCATGTGGTGGTACGGGCGATGGAAGAACAACGCCTCGGCGCCGCGCAAGAGCTCGAGGCTCGGAATGCCGAACCGCGACGACATGTCCTCGAACGCGCGCATCGTCTCTTCTAGGTACGCGATCGTCGAGTACTTGCCGCTGAACACCGGGAAATCGTGCAGGCGCTTGGTGCGCGTCGCGTACGACTCGACCAGGTGGCGCGCATGCGGCTTCCGGAAATCCGGACCGCGATAATCCGACGCGCTCCCCGCGTGTGCGAGGTCGAGCTCGAAGAGGCGAGCGCGCGGTTCGAGGAGGAGCGCCATCGCGCCGGCGCCTTGCGTTTGTTCGCCGGTGCTGCCGCGCTCGTACTCGGCGATGTCGGCGCAGACCACGATCGCGACCTTGTCGGCGCCATCGAGCGCGAGGTACCGCGTCGCCGCCTTCATGGCGTACACCCCGCCGAGACAGGCGTGCTTCACCTCCGGCACTTCGCACGAGCGCGAGAGGCGCGGCATGCCGAGTGATTCGAGCGCGCGGTCGACCATGCCGCGCAAGATCACCGAGCCGGCCGAGTTGTCCGTGCTGGTCTCGGTGCCGAGCGCCAGCGAGCCGACGCGCGTCGGGTCGATGCCGTATTGACGGATGAGACGGAGGACTGCCGTCGCGGCCAACGTGTAGACGTTCTCGTCCGGCGCCGTGACGCGAAAGCTATTTCCGACCACGGCCTGTACCTTCGGCCACTGGTTACCGGTCCACTCGCACCACGCTTCGAGCGGCACGCGCAACGTGGGCACGTAGAGGCTCATGCCGCTGACGCCGGGTCGAAGCTTTTCCGTCGGACTCATTGAACCTGCCATGGGCTGTCTCGTCTCTTAAAACGCTGCCGGAAACGACTCCGTGCAGCGCAATTCGAAGGGTCGGGCTTGCGAGCGAGGTCGAGGGCCGTGAAACACACGAAAGCCGACGGGTTCCGTGAAGAACCCGGTGACTGGGTGTGCGCTCTCGGCTTTCGCAACGCCGCCTGAAAGGCTCGGGTCTCGAGGCCACGCAGTGCCTCCGGTCGAGCCCCTGAGCTGACGAAGCGGACGTTCTCTAAAGGCCCAACTCATCGAGGGGAAGTAGCGCCAAGGCTACCCTAAATGAGACGAAGGTATCCTGCAACTGATTCTCCGGCCGCACCGCGTCAGTCGTAGGCGTTGAATATTTCGAATACAGGTGGAGCGCTCGGGACGCGGATGAACCCCGCGCTGTCGTCGGCGCTCGCACTCCGCGTCACGTCGCAGTCGGGTCGGCACCGGAGGCTTTCGAGGTAGTGAAATTTGAGGACGACTTCACCGGGGGTCGCGCCGGTCACGGAAACCCGGTTGAGCGCCTGATGTCCGACAAAGCCCGACCCTTTGGCGAAATAAGTCGGCGTGCGTCGAGCCCGATACACGCGGAGATCGCCTATTGCCGCGAGCGGGACGAGCAGGTCGCTTCGCGCGTCGATTGGACCGAGCGGTCCTGACGCGACCACGCCCGAGACTGCGTACTCGTCGAAATAGCGCCCGAGCGGATCATCACCGGGACCCCGCGGAACGAACGAATGACGGAGTGGGTGCGCGTCGACCTGGGGCACGTTTCGCTGCGGAATGCCGCCGAGGATCGGAACTTGCGTGAACGTCGCCAGGTATTCGCCGAGGACCCAGTCGAGGACCACGACGCGACCGGATTGACCGAACGACTGCTCGAGCAGCGACGCGATTTCGGCGTATTCGGGCCTCGGCCCTTCGTGTCCCATGACGATCGGCGCGAGCTCGTCGTTCGACTCGCCGGGGATCGCGCCGGGTCGCCGCGCGGTGCGCGACGGCTCGCGCGAGGGAACCCAGGTCGGCAAGAATTGAAGCGCCGTTCGCGCGAGGGACGGCACGACCAGCACCGCGACGACCCCGAGAGCGACCTGAGCATTTCGCGACAGGTCGCGAAGTCGAACCGTTTCCGCCGCGTGCGTCACGACCACGGCAGCAACCAGCGCGGCGGCCAGGGTCGCCGGCCCGATGTTTCGATAGGGCTGGGTTTGCCGCAGGATCGCGGAGTAGCCGCTCCCGTACGCGAGCGCGAACGAACCGAAGACGAGGACGCCGAGCGGGAGCGCGCGATCATCGTGGTCGCGACGCCACCGGGCGACACCGACCGCCGCCAGCGCGAGCGCGAGCACGCGGAACACCGTGCGAACGGGCTGACCGGTCATCAAGACGTCCTTCAACAGGTCCATCCAGTCGAGAAACACGTACGGCGCCGTGGGCCAGAGGAATGCGTCGACTTGGCCGATGTCGTGCCGGAAGCGAATCGCGGGACCGATCCAGGTCAGCGTCGTCGCGGCGGCGGCGAGCGTGCCACCGAGGAGCATCGCATGCTCACGCCACTCGAGGCGCGAGAACGAACGCGCGTAGAGCGCGCCGAGCGGCAGCACCAGAGTCACTGGCGCGAACGGATGAACGAGCGTGACCACCGCCGCCGTGGCGCCGAGCGCGACGTAGAACGAGGTGCGCCCGTCGCGGAGTGCGCGGTACATCAATGCGACGATGAGCACGATGAGGCAGCTCGACGCGCCCCACGACACCATGCCGACGTACCAGCACCAGTGCAAAAACGAGTCGAAGTACCAGAGGACGACCCAGAACAGCACGGTAATCGCGGAGGCGAGGCGGGAGAGCCCGAAGAGCCGCGCCGCGATGAACCCGATGAACGGCATCGCGAAATGGATCGCGAAGACGTAGCCGTTGAATGCCATCCAGGGATTCAGACCGAGCCGGTGCGCCGCAACGACGAAAAATTCGAGGCTCTTGCTGGTGACGTCTTCGACGACGCCCGCCGGCTGTCCGGCGAGCACGAACGGATCGTAACTCCAGAAATGACCTGCGGATTCGAACGCGCGAACCGCGCGATCGACTTGATAGACGTGGAGCGCGTAGTCGTATTCGTGGATCGGCTTGCCCGAGAAGACGAGCCCGCTCGGCGTGAAGTAGCGGAGCAGACTTGCGTGGAGCGCCGCTGCCGCGACCAGCACCGCTATCCAGGCGCGAGCGACGCGGTCGTCGCGCGCCTCGTCGTTGCGCCCGGCTTCGCGTTCGCTTCCGGTGTCCGTCATCGGGTCCCCGACGCGGTCTCCACGTTTCCGACGTCTTGGCGAACGCCCGCGGTG
>DATBBD010000135.1:0-4206 GCA_036271175.1 Polyangiaceae bacterium
CGACGTAGAGATGCTCATCGTCGTTCCGACGGGCGAGTCGCGATCGTACAGCGTGACGACGCGGCCCATGTCGAGGGGCGGAGCGACCGTCGGTGCCGTCGCCGTCTTTCGCGACTGGACGGATCTCCGGCGCGCGACGAAAGAACTGGTCGAGAACGAACAGCGCTACAAGATCTTGTCGGAGGCTAGCTTCGAAGGCGTTGCTATCACCAAGGAAGGCAAGATCCAGGACAGCAACCCGAACTTCGCGCACTGGCTCGGCTACGAGCCGGCCGATCTCGTAGGGATGACGGGGATCGAGCTCTTCCCCGAGGACGAACGAGCGCGGGTGCGAGAGCTCTCGACGGAGGACGAGGTGGGCTACGAGGCGCGGATGCTTCGCCGCGACGGCAGCACCTTCCCAGTCGAGGTGCGCGGCCGGTTCGCGAAGTTTCACAACGACGTGGTGCGCCTCGCGGTCATTCGCGACATCACCGAGAAGAAGCAGCGCGAAGCCGAGTTGCTCGAAAAAACCGAACAGCTCCGCGCGCTCTCGCTGCGCGACGAGCTGACCGGGCTCTACAACCGCCGCGGCTTCATGGAAATCGCCGAGCACCACTTGAAGACCGACCAGCGCGCTCGCAAACCCTGCGCGGTATTTTTCGCCGACTTGAACGGATTGAAGCTGATCAACGATCAGCTCGGTCACGAAATGGGGGATCGAGCGATTCGCGAAGCGGCGAGGGTGCTCGAGTCGGTGTTTCGGGCGTCCGACGTCGTGGCGCGCCTCGGCGGAGACGAGTTCGCCATCTTCGCGAGCGAGTGTGACGACCTCGGCGTCGTCGCTGCGGCGATGCGGCTCGAGCGCGCGGTGAGCGACCTCAACGATACGTCGACGAATCGCTATCGGCTTTCGGTGAGCGTGGGCGCCGCGGTACTGCACGCCGACGAGCCGCGCGATCTCGCTGCGCTGATGCAGGCCGCGGACCAGAACATGTACGACGTGAAACGCGCCCGGCATCAGCGCTTTTCACTTCGTGTTCGGCCCGGATAGCCGCGCTCCGGCGCGCGTGTACCCGGCCCTTCGCGCGCGACGGGATCGGACGTGCGGGCAAAAACGCCCCGCCGCCGAACTTCGTCCGAATAGGGAGCCATAGAAAAAAATATGGAACCTGGCGTGACATTCGCCCGCGCCGGTTCGTAAGGGCCGAGTGGACCCGGAGGTGCGCGATGTTTCATTCGCGTGCTGTTGCCGACTTTTCGCCTTTTTGCGGGCGGCCGTGCAGGTCCAGGAGACACGCGCATGAAAACTTCGAATCTCGTCATCCCGCTTTCGTGGCTCGTCACGTTCGGGCTCTTGCCCGCTTGTAGTTCTTCGAGCGACAAGACGGCGACCGACGCCAGCAGTAGCGGGACGCACCCGACCGGTCCCGGAACAGCGCAGCTCCCGGCGATGGGCGCGACGGAAATCACGGCGTGGTTGAAGGGCGGCGACTACTTGAACTGGACGTGCGAGCCCACGGTCCACGCGGCGCGTTCGCCGTCGCCGCACGGCTTCAATCGCATTTGTTCGAACGCGCTCTTGAGCCAAAACGCGACGGCGACCGGTGCGTGGCCGGAGGGCGTTGCGGCCGTGAAGGAGTTGCACGCGAGCGCGGATGCGGCGGTCGACAGCGACCCGGTGGGCTACGCGGTCTACGTGAAGACGAAGGCGGACAGCGCCGGTGGAGCGAACTGGTACTGGTACGAAACGGTCCCGCTCGACAGCGCCGCTCCGCACGACGCGACCGGGCTCGTGGCAGACGGACTGGGCGATGGGGGCCCCGCGAAAGACATCTGCGTCAGCTGTCACGGCGCCGCGGGCAGCGACGCACCGCACACGCCGTCGGTCGGCGGCCGCGACCAAGTGTATACGCCGGTCCACTAAACGGTTTCGTCGCGGTCGCGTCGTTCGCTCTCCACATTTTCGTCCCGCGTCGGCTGGGCGAGGGTAGAAAACCCGCGGAACAAGGAGAGGATCGCATGCCCACCGTGGTCGTCATTCAGCACGTCGCCGTCGAAGGGTTGGGTCGCATCGCAGCGGTGTTGGCGGAGGCCGGCATCGACGTCGAAAGGATCGGTCCGCGCTCGCCGCTTCCACAGGGCTCGGGCCGCGTCGCGGACGGCGTGATCGTCCTCGGAGGTCCGATGTCCGCTTACGATGGCGATCGTCATCTGCGTCTCCGCGACGAAATGGCGCTTCTCGGGGAAGCGCTCGCGTCCAAGACACCGATCCTCGGCATCTGCCTCGGTAGCCAACTGCTCGCCGCAACGTTGGGCGCTCGAGTCGTTCCGTCGGGATCACTCGAACTCGGATGGCACGAGGTCCGGCTGTCGCCCGAAGCCGAGCACGACGCTCTCTTTCGCGGAATCGAAAGTCCTCTGATGGCGCTGCACTGGCACGGCGACGTGTTCGAGCTCCCCACGGGCGCAACGCATCTCGCGCGGAGCTACGCAACGGCTCAGCAGGCGTTTTCTTACGGCGGACACGCTTGGGGATTGCTCTTTCACCTCGAGGCGGCTGCCGCGGACGCGCGCAACTGGGTGTCCGCATTCCCGCACGACGTGCTTGCCGCCAAGACGACCGCGGCGGCAGTGCTCGGCGAAACGGAGACTCACTCGCTCGCCACCGAGCGTGTCGCGGCGGTGGTGTTCCGTCGCTGGGCGGACCTCGTCGTCGCCGGCGCCGCGTGTGCTTCCGCGTAACCCGTGAGTGAAGCATTGCCGTGCAGCGCGCTGCGCGCGGGGCCGCTTCGTGTGCGCGCGCATGCACACTCTCTCGCTCTGCCAGACGAGGCGCCGTTGAAAGACCGCCGAAAGAGTCCGCATTTTCGTCAAACGTGGACCCTTCGACCGCCGCGGCACGCCCCTTGCGTTAGGGAAAAATGCGCCGCGAGCACACGCAGTGGAGGGGGCGCGGCGCATTTCACTTGTGGCTCGTCGTTTGTGGCTTCTAGCGGGCGAGACGCGTCTTCATGAGCACCACCTCGTACGGATCCCAGGTGGCGACGTTCCAGTAGATGTCCGCCTGGTTGTGGCCGCGATCTTCGGTCCAGCAATCGACGATGTTCGGCGCGTACAGGCGACCGATGTCGAATCCGCCGGGAAGCGGAGGCAGATCGCCGGTCACGCAATCCGAGCTGGTGCAGAGCGGGTCGAAGAGAATGCCGCCGGGGCCGTACTGCGTGGTGGGGGGGCCCACCGGGTTCGTCGGGTCGCCCGCGGCGAGCAAGGTTTGCGGCGGAGTCCAGGGGCCCCAGGGGTTGTCGGCGAACCGGATCTGAATGCCGCCACCCGGAATAGGTTGGGCGCCAGGATCGAACACCGGGATGATCAGCGGTTCGAGATCGCCGCCGTAGAGCATCACCCATTTCTGGATCGGCGCGACCCAGCTCACGGTGAGTTGGTTGACGATGTCGATTGGTTCGCTCGGGTCGCCGTTTCCACCCGAGAGATCCAACGGAACCGCGTCTCGTTGATTCGAGCTGAACACGGGGACGCCCTTCTTGCTCACCCCGGTGAAGTAGTGAGGGTTCCAGATCGGCGCGCCCGTCGTATCGAGCGACGGCATGTCCGCGTAGAGCAGGTACACGTCCGCTTCACGCCCTTCGGCTTGCACGCCGGCGAACGCCGGTCGACCCCACACGAGCACCTTTTGATGGCTCGGATCGGTCCCGTCGGCGGCGCGGTAGTCGGCCTCGTGGCAATCGCGATTCGTCAGGTCGAGGTGTCGCACGGTGCGCGCCACCGGGTTGACGAACTTGTTCACGTTCCAGGGGACGCCCGTGTAGTACTCGGGCCGCGACGGATCGGCGACGCCGATTTCCATGCGCTGCGCGACGCTGCGCACGCGGCCTTCGTCGCCTCCGTCGTCGATCGAGCTCGTCGTGTCCCGACACGCGCCGTTGGCGGTCGGCAAGCACGTGAGCCCGAGTGGGCAACTGCCTCGTGCACCCGGCGCCGCGGCGACCACGCAGGGAACCGGTAGCGGACCGCAATTGCCGATCCCCGGGTCGCAGACGAGGCCGGCGTCGCACGTTGGCGCGCCGGAGGTAGACGCCTGACATTCGTCGCTGGTAACGCGATAAAACAGGCCGAACGCGTTGTCGTGGCCGTCGCTGAATGCCGCGACCGGCGTCTTCAACGGACCCATTTCGAGCGACGTCCCGTTCTCGAATACGTGAATGA
>DATBBD010000136.1:0-23835 GCA_036271175.1 Polyangiaceae bacterium
CGCGGAGCTCTTACGGGCGCACGCGGATCGCGGGCGCGCGGTGCTGATCGCCGATCATCGCGCATCGGACACGCTCGCGATTTGCGATGAGGCAATTCTGCTCGCAGAGGGCAAAATACAGCTTCGCGCATCTCCGCGCGAGTTCGTCGAGCATCCGGCGGTGCGAGGTCGATACCTCGGGCATTGACGACCTCGCGCGAGTGCGGCTCGATTCACCGGTAGCGCGTCATTTCGTCCGCAACTCGGCCACCAGATACCTCAGGGCCGCAAGGCTTACGCAAAAAAACGGCGGTGGTCGAGGTGGTCGAGGCGGTCGAGGCGCGGGTCGACGATCCACATTTTCCGGCCATGATTCCGCCCCTTTCGTCGTTCGAGGTGTTAGACTGACTACCCGAGCGATTCGACCGACATGGAACTAAAGCAGCAGCTCCGCCTGACTCAGCAGCTGGTGATGACACCGCAGCTGCAGCAGGCGATTCGGCTGTTGCAGTTGTCGCGGCTCGAGCTTCAAGACGAGATCAAGAAGGAGCTCGACGACAATCCGATCCTCGCGGAAGAGGAGCCCGACGTCCGCGGGCGAGAAGGCGAAAATCCCGGCGGCGGCGGCGAGCATCGCACCACCGCGCCTTTCGAGGAAGATTTCGCTCGGAACACCGAGGACCGCAGTCAGACCGAGAAGGCCACGCGCGAGGTCGACTGGGAGAAGTTTCTCGAAAACCGGACCCTGCAACAAGCGCCGTCCGGGTCGCGCGGCGGCTTCGAAGAGCTGCCGCCCATCGAGCAGAATCTCACGAAGCCGGGAAGCCTCAAGGACCACATGCTGTGGCAGCTTCAGTGCGGCGACTTCACCGACGTCGAGCGAAGGTTCGGCGAGCTCGTCATCGGTAACTTGGACGAGAACGGGTATCTCGATCTCGCGGGCATCGATCGCCCCGACGGGACGCGCACGCCCGATCTCACCATCGAAGACTTGGCCGAGGAGGCCGGGTTACATCCCGACGACGCGCCGCTCGTGCTCGAGATGATCCAGAACTTCGATCCTCTCGGCGCCGCGTCGCGCGATCTCCGCGAATGCTTGCTGATCCAGGCGAGGGGCTTCGGTTACGACGATCTGGAAATCGAGATCATCGACAAGCACATCTCGTCTCTCGAACGGCACAACTACCAAGCCATCGCGCGGGAGATGAAGGTCGAGCTCGAAGAAGTGTACGAGGCCGCCAAAGAGATCCAGAAGCTCGAGAGCAGGCCCGCGCGCAACTTCAGTGAAGTCGACGATCGGACGATCGGCATCACTCCGGACGTGTACGTCATCAAGGACGGCGAGCAGTTCGTGGTGCTCGACAACGACCGCGGCATTCAACGACTTCACATCAACGAGAACCTGACGCAGCGGCTCCTTCGCGATCCGACGGCGAAAGAGTTCGTCGGAGAGAAGCTGCGAAACGCGCAATGGCTCATCCGAGCCATCGAGCAGCGTCGAAAGACGATCATCCGGGTGACGGAGTGCATCGTCGAGAAACAGCGCGAGTTCTTCGAACGCGGCGTCGCTCACCTCAAACCGATGATCCTTCGCGACGTGGCGGAATCCGTCGGCATGCACGAGTCGACCATTTCGCGGGTTACGACGAACAAATACGTTCACACTCCTCAGGGGTTGTTCGAACTGAAGTACTTCTTCAACTCGAGCATTCGCCGCGTCGCGAACGAGGACATCGCGAGTGAGAGCGTCAAGCAAGCGATCAAGAAGCTGATCGATGAAGAGGACAAGAAGAACCCCCTCAGCGATCAGGCCATCGTCGAGCTGCTCAAGCAGAAGGAGGGCATCCAAATAGCGCGTCGGACCGTCGCGAAGTACCGAGAGATGCTGGGTATCCTGGCCTCCTCGAAGCGAAAGAAGCTGTTCTGATTTTCTGAAGCCCGAGTGCCTTCGGGGCTTGCCAATCCATCGCCGGACCCGGCCGGGTCCGAGGGAGCATCGCATGAATATAACGGTCACCTTTCGTCACGTGGACACGAGTGAGGCGATCAAACAGCACGCGACGGACAAGATCGCGAAGCTGCAGAAGTTCCTGCGCCAGCCGATGACCGCGCACGTGACCTTCTCGCTGGAAAAGCTCCTCCACCAGGTGGAAGCGAGAATTTCATGCGGCGGCGATCGGTTCGAAGCGCACGAGGTCACCGACGACATGTACGCGTCGATCGACAAAGTGCTGACCAAGCTCGAGCGGCAGATTCGGGGTACCAAAGGGGCGGCCCAATCCAAGAAGCGCCGCGGCGGCGCCACTCTTCGGGGCGCGGCGGGGCCCGAGGTCGTCGATGCGCGCCGGCGCGGCAGGGTGGGGTCGCCCGTGAAGAAGAAGACGGTGGCCAAGGTAGTAGGAACGTCGGCAAAGAAGAGAAAGACCGGCGGAGGCAAAAGCGCGTAGTCTCACGACCGAAATGGAGCTTCGGGCTGCCTCTGGCGAAGAGCCGGGCGAAACGAACGCGCCGCCGGGCCGTGGACGTGGCATGAGTTGGGGGAGCGGATGACGTCACGATGCGAATTACGGACATTCTTCCGTCGGATAGAATTTACGTGGATGCGACTGGGTCGACCATCCACGACAAGGCCGAAGCGCTGCGCGCGCTCGCCAAGCTCATGGCGCCAGCCCTGCGCTCGGAAGCCGCAACCATCGAGCAATTGCTCGCGGAGCGCGAACGGCTACAGAGCACCGGGATCGGCGACGGCGTCGCCATCCCGCACACGTCGATCGAGGCGGCGGCGTGCCGCGCCGCCGGGCTCGTCGTTTGCCCGAAGGGGATCCCCTTCGATGCGATCGACGGAGCCGACGTGAACATCGTCCTCGGCGTGATCGGGCCGAGGGACGCCACCGGAGAGCACTTACGAGTGCTCGCGCGGATCAGCCGCCTCTTGCGCGACGAGGCGACGCGCCGGGCTCTTGCCGGCGCTCAGACAGCCGCGGAAGCATTCCACGTGATCGAGTCGCGCGAGCAGCAACTCGGGTGACCCATGTCGGAAAGAGCGGGCCCGCCATCGAGTCGCCCCGGGATTTCGATCCGTGAGCTCCTCGCGGATCCCGAGTTTACGCTCGCGACGGAGCTCGTCGCGGGCGAAAGCGGGGTCGGGCGGCTCATTCGTCATCCGCGCATTCAAAAGTCGGGGCTCGTCCTCGTCGGACACACGCACGGACTGGTTCCGGAGCGCGTCCAGATCCTCGGGAAGACGGAGCTGTCGTATATCGAGGCGCTCGCTCCCGAGCGGCAACTCGAGGCGGCTGCGCACCTCTTTTCGCTGAACCCTGCGCTGGTGCTCGTCACTCGCGGAGTCCGCGTTCCGGCGCCGTTCATCGAAGCCGCGAACCGCTCGTCGACGCCGGTCGTGGTGTCCCGCGAGGAGACGTCCGCGGCGATCTCGACGTTGCACGGCTACCTCGACGATCGGCTCGCGCCGCGCACGCGCATTCACGGCGTGCTCGTCGACGTGTTCGAGATCGGGGTGCTCCTGCTCGGCAAGAGCGGGATCGGCAAGAGCGAATGTGCGCTCGACCTCGTGCAGCGCGGTCATCGTCTCGTCGCCGACGACGTGGTCGACTGCGACTACCAGCCCCCGGGAATGGTGTTCGGCCAAGCCGCGGCGCTTCTCCGCCACCATATCGAAGTAAGGGGGCTCGGCATCCTCGACGTGAAGGAGCTCTTCGGGATCACCGCCATTCGCGAACGGAAGCGCGTCGATCTCGTCGTGCAGCTCGAAGAACGCACCGCCGACGAGTCCATCGATCGGCTCGGCGTGGACGGTCGCTCTCGCGAGATCCTGACCGTTCCCGTGCGCGAGGTCGTGCTCATCGTTCGTCCGGGCCGGAACACGAGCTCGATCATCGAAATGGCGGCGCGCAACGAGCTCCTCCGAGTGTCGGGCACCGACTCGTCGAACGCGTTCGTGAACCGCATCGATCAGAGCCTCGTGCGCCGGCCGAACGAGAGCGGGTCGATGGCGGCGATCGTCGCTCCGGCGCCGCACCCGGTGCGCCCGACGGCCACGCGCGCCCTCTTCGAGAGCGGAGGGCCGCCACCGCCGCGCACGTTCGACAAGGGAAAGCCGTGACCTCGGAGAGCGATCTCGTCGTCATCGTCACCGGGTTGAGCGGAGCCGGGAAATCCACCGTCCTTCACGCCCTCGAAGATCTGGGTTTCTTCTGCATCGACAATCTGCCGGTGCCCGTCATGGCGGAGACGCTCGCCGCGTGTGCTGCGGGCGGCGTGCAGCGCGTCGCGATGGGCATCGACGTCCGGGTCCGGAGTTTTCTCGACCGCGCCGCGGAGATGATCGAGTCCGCGCGCGTTCCCGGGCGTCGCGAGGTGGACATCCTGTTCCTCGACGCCGCCGACGAAGCGCTCTTGCGCCGCTTCTCGAGCACGCGGCGTCCTCATCCGGCGAGCTACGCGCTTGCCGAGAGCACCCCGTCGATCGCCGTCCTGGACGGCATCCGGCTCGAACGCGAACGCCTTGCGCCGCTCCGGGCGCGCGCGAAGCAGGTCATCGACACGACGGAGCTCAGCGTGCACGACCTCCGTCGTCGCATCCTCGAACACTACGGCCCGGGCGCGGGTCGCACCGCGCGGATGAGCACGAAGTTCCTGTCGTTCGGCTTCAAGTACGGGCCGCCCGTCGACGCGGACGTGGTGCTCGACGTTCGGTTCTTGCCGAACCCCTTCTTCGTCTCCGCGCTCCGGCCGCTCTCGGGGCGCGATCCGATGGTTCGCGACTACGTGCTCGGCAGCGAAGACGCGCGCACGTTCCTCGCCAAAGCGTCGGACCTATTGGAATTTTCGCTCCCGCGATACGAGCGCGAAGGCAAAAGCTATCTTACGGTGGCTTTCGGGTGCACGGGCGGCCGGCACCGCTCGGTGGTGTTCGCCGAGACGCTCGGCGCGGCCCTCACCGAAAAGACGGGACTCGGCATCGACGTGTTTCATCGCGACATCGATCGCGATCCGCCAGCATCGACCACAGGGGAAAGCTTCATCGGAGGCTTGGGGAAAGGAGTGAATCGCACCGGATGAGTAACGCCCACGGAACATTTTTGGTGAAGAACAAGCTCGGGCTCCACGCTCGAGCGGCCGCGAAACTGGCTCAAGTCGCGTCGCGCTACGCTTGCGACGTCTCCGTCGGACACGGAGATCAGTCGGTCAACGCGAAGAGCGTGATGGGGCTTTTATTGCTCTGCGGGGCCAAGGGTACCGAGCTCTCGATCGACGCCGCCGGCGAAGGATCGGAGGACGCAGTGCGCGCCATCGGAGACCTCATCGACGCGAGATTCGGAGAAGAGGAATAGCGTGACGCCGCGCGAGCGACGCCCAGGGCGCACGGAGACGCCCTCCGTCGTCCTCGAAGGGATTGCCGGATCACCGGGCCTCGCCATCGGGCGAGCCCTGGTCATCGACACGCGGCGTCCCGGCGTCGTGCGCCGTCACGTAAAAAAGCATCAGGCGGACGAGGAGCTCGCGCGCTTCGACGCCGCGGTGGAGCACGCCGTCCAAGGGCTCTCCGAAGTCACCGACGGCGCTGCGCGACGCTTCGGGCGTGCCGAGGCGTCGATCCTCGAAGCGTACAAGCTGATGCTCAACGACGAGCTCCTCCGCGACGAGGTCGAGCGACACATCGAGATTGGTCTCTTGTGCGCCGAGTGGGCCGTCGAGGTCGCCACCGACGAGCTCGCCGAACAGCTCACGAGCGGCGGCGACCCTTACCTCGCCGAGCGAAGTCACGACATCGAGTTCATCGCGGATCTGGTCCAGCGCGGGTTCGGCGGCCGCGGCCGGAGCGTCGTTTCGCTGCCGGAAATCAAGGAACCGTGCATCGTCGTTGCGCGCGACCTGTCGCCGGCCGAGACGGCCGCGCTCGCGCGTGATCGCGTGCTCGCCATCGTCACCGAGGTCGGAACCCGAACGTCGCACACCGCCATCCTCGCGCGCGCCCTCGAAATCCCTGCGGTCGTGGGTGTCGCCGGCTTGCTCACGCAAGTCGGCAGCGAAGACCGCGTCGTGGTCGACGGTTACCGAGGCCGCATCACCATCTCGCCGACGCGGGAAATCCTCACCGCAGCGTCGGCGCGCGCCGAACGGCAGATGGCGATCTCCCGCGACCGACAGGCGTGGCGCGATCGGCCGTGCACGACGAAGTGCGGCGTGCCCATCGACATTCGAGCAAACATCGAGCTCCCCGCCGAGGCCCACATCGCCCAGTTCGAGGGAGCGCAGGGCATCGGGCTCTATCGTACGGAATTTCTGTACGTCGATCGCGCGCAGCTCCCGACCGAAGACGAGCAGTACGCCGTGTACAAGAGCGTCGTCGAGACCATCGCGCCCCTCCCGGTGACGCTCCGGACCTTCGACATCGGCGGCGACAAATTCGTGTCGGCGTTCAAGGCACCTCCGGAAATGAATCCGGCGCTCGGCCTCCGCGCGGTGCGGCTCGCCCTGTCGCGCCCGGATCTATTTCTCGCGCATCTTCGCGCGATGACCCGGGCGTCGGCGCACGGCGCGATGCGCATCATGGTTCCGATGATCGCGTCGGTCGAAGAGCTCGACAGCGTGCGCCGTCTCCTCGACGAGGCGATTCGCTCCGTCGACGAGGCGGGTCTGCCGCGCGCGCCTCACATCCCGCTCGGGATCATGGTGGAGGTACCCTCCGCGGCGATCCTCGCGAACGAACTCGCGGTGAAGGCGGAGTTTCTCAGTATCGGCACGAACGACCTCGTCCAATACGCGCTCGCCGTCGATCGGACCAGCCGCACGCTCGCCAGCCTGGCGACCCCGTTTCATCCGGCCATCCTCCGGTTGATCCGCTTGGTCATCGATGCGGGGCACCGGCGCGCCCGTCCGGTGTCGGTGTGCGGCGCTATGGCGAGCGATCCGCTCGCCGCCGTCTTGCTCATCGGGATGGGCATTCGCGAGCTCAGCATGGAGGCGTCCGCCATCGCCGAGGTGAAAGAGGCGATCGGCCGGGTGGACCTCTGCGAGGCCGAGGCGGTGGTCAAAGAAACGTTCGACATGACGACCGCACGGGAAATCGAGGCGGCGCTCTCGCGCGCGTTCGCCGTCCGGTTCGCCGACCTCCTCGAAACCGAGTGACGACAATTGCCGTGCCGTCAGGGCGGTGACACGGCTGCCGCGTTCCCGGTGGGGAGCGCCGCAGCGCCTACAGCGGCTCCTCGCGGGTCGCGCACCGAGATTCGGTTTGCTGAATCAAGTGCCGCCATTTAGGCTAATGGGTGGTGCAAGCGCCGGTCGGGAAGACGAAAGCGACGCCGGAGCCGGTGGCCGACGCTCCCGACGAGTCGCGAGATCCGCGCCTTCGCATCGGCGCGATGTGGGCCGGGAGGTATCGGTTGCGTCGGTTGCTCGGCGAGGGTGGCGCGGCGGCGGTGTTCGCCGCCGAGCACGTCCACATCAATCGATCGATCGCGCTCAAGCTCCCGCACCTCGACCTGGACATGAAGGAGACGCTCTTCGCGCGTCTCCGGCGCGAGATGCTAGCGCTCTCCCGAGTCAGGCATCCGGCGATCGTCGACGTCGTCGACGGCGGTGACGCCGAGGGTGTGCCGTTCATCGCGATGGATCTGCTCGAGGGGCGTACGCTCTCCGGGCTCATCGCCGCGCGCGGTCGGTTGGAGACGATGGAGGTGGTGAAGATCGGCGTGGATCTCGCGGCAGGCCTCGCCGCGGTGCACGCGGCGGGGATCGTCCACCGCGACGTGAAGCCGAGCAACGTGGTCATTACCCGCGACCTCGGCAATCAAGTCCGGCTCCTCGACTTCGGCACCGCGAAGCTCGCGGACGTGAAGGACACCATCGACACCAAGTTGACCCAGAACGGCGCCATCCTCGGAACGCCCGAGTACATGGCGCCGGAATCGATCCTTTCGCTGCCCGGCGCCGACCATCGCGCGGACGTGTACGCCCTCGGCGTCACGCTCTACGAGTGCCTCACGGGAGCCGTCCCCTACGACGGGCCCATCGGGCAGATCCTCATGAAGCTCTCGGCGTCGGATGCGCCGTCGCTCACGAGCGCGCGCGCCGACGTTCCGAAGCAGCTCGCCGACGTCATTCACAAAAGCTTGCGCCGCGACGCGACCGAGCGCTGGGCGACGATGGGCGAGTTTGCGTCGGCGCTCGCCGAATGCACCGATCAGCGGCTCTCGACGATCGACATTCTGCACGGCGCTGCCCGCGACCGGCCCGGGGCGCCGTCGGTGCGACAGCCGATGTCCGTCGCGATCCCGCCGGTGGCCGGACCGGCCGCAGCGGCTCCCGCGGCCGCAGCGGCTCCCGAAACGCGCCGCGTGCACGCGCGGGCGCCCTACGTCACGCTCTGCCGGCTCGCGCGTGAAAAGGGAAAGGCGACCGACGGCAGGGTCGAAGACGTCTCCGAAGGCGGCGTGCTCCTCGTCGCGAACGAGGCGTGCTCGACGGGCGAGGTGATCCGGCTTCGCTTCGCGCTGCCCATCTCCGGCAAGGTCATCGACATTTCCGCCAAAGCCCAGTGGAGTCGCGCCTCGCGCGGCGGTCGCGCCACTGGCTTCCAGTTCATCGAACTCACCGACCCCGCCCGCGCCGAGATCCGGCAATACATCGGCCTGATGGGCGGCAGTTAGTCCAGCTCGCGATAGGCGCCCCGAAAATAGAGAAGGGGCGCGTTTTCGGATGGAACGGTCGCCGCCTCGATCGCGCCGAGGAAAATGTCGTGATCGCCCGCCGAGAGCGACGACACCACGGTGCACTCCACGGACGCGAGCGCGCCCGCGAAAATCGGGCATCCGGTGGCTGCGCCGGCGACCCAGTCGATGCCGTCGAATTTGTCGATGCCGTGGGTTGCGAAACGAGGGGAAAGCTCGGCTTGCTCCGTCGAGAGGACGTTGACTGCGAAACGTCGCGTTCTGATGATGATGGGGTGCGCTTCCGCGCCGTGCGACACGCAGATGAGGCATCGAGGGGGTGTCTTCGAAACCGAGGCGAACGCCGTCGCCGTGAGACCGAACGGCTGTCCGGCTTCGTCGACCGTCGTGATGACGGTGACGCCGGACGCGAACGAGCCCATGGCTCCGCGGAACTGAGATTCGGTGACGCTCATGGTCGTTTCGGGGAGCTTTGCTGGGGAGTGTAGCTCGCGCGCCGCGATCGTGTTGCCTTCGTCAACCGAGCTCCGAGACGACCTCGCCCATGGCCGTCGTCACGCGCTGGAGCTCATCGGCGCCGATGACGAACGGCGGCATGGTGTAGACGAGCTTCCCGAAGGGCCGGAGCCACACGCCGCGGTCGACGAACGCCGCCTGCATCCGCCGGAGATCCACCGGCGCTTCGAGCTCGATGACGCCGATGGCCCCGAGGACGCGCACATCGCGAACACCCCGCATCGTTCGACAAGGTTCGAGATCGCGCCGGAGCGCCGTCGCAATGCCGGCGACGCGCGCTTGCCATGGCGACGCGAGGAGCAGCTCGACGCTCGCGAGCGCAACCGCGCAGGCGAGGGGATTGCCCATGAACGTCGGGCCGTGCATGAGCACGCCGCTCGCGACGCTCGACACGCCGCGCGCGACGTCGTCGGTGACCAAGGTCGCGGCGAGCGATAGGTATCCGCCGGTCAGCGCCTTGCCGATGCACAGCACGTCCGGAATCACGTCCGCGTGCTCGAGCGCGAAGAGACGCCCGGTGCGCCCGAACCCCGTCGCGATCTCGTCGAAAATGAGGAGCACGCCGTGCTCGTCGCAGAGCTCGCGGACCCGGTTCAGATACATGGGCGAGTAAAAGCGCATGCCGCCCGCACCTTGCACGATGGGCTCGAGGATCACCGCGGCGAGCTCGCCCGCGTGCGTCGAGATCAACGCGCGAAAATCGTCGATGTAGCGCTCGTCCCACGACGCGTCGAAGCCAGCGGCCGGTGCCTCCGCGAAGTATTGTTCGGCCAGCACGCTGGCGAACAGCGAATGCATGCCGGTGACCGGATCGCAGACGCTCATCGCGCCGAACGTGTCGCCGTGATACCCGCCGCGAACCGTCAGCAGCTTCGTTTTGCCGAGCTTTCCGCGCCCCTGCCAGTATTGGAGCACCATCTTGATGGCGACCTCGACGGCGACGGAGCCGGAGTCCGCGAAGAACACCTTGGTCAAGGGTTCCGGCGTCAATGAGACCAGTCGAGTGGCCAGAGCAATCGCCGGCTCGTGCGTGAGACCCCCGAACATGACGTGCGCCATGCGCGAGAGTTGACTCGTCACGGCCCGGTCGAGCTCCGGCACGGCATAGCCGTGAATCGCGGCCCACCACGACGACATTCCGTCGACGAGCTCACGGCCGTCCGCGAGCCGGAGCGTGACGCCGCATGCGGACGCGACGGGCAGCACCGGGAGCGGATCGACGCCGGAGGCGTAGGGGTGCCAGACGTGGGCGCGGTCCAGATCGAGCAGCCGAGCAACGTCGCGAGACATGCGCGCCTAGTGTATAGATCCCCTGGACCGATGCCCGACCTGTTCGACGATCTCGCCTTCCGCGGTCTCATCCATCAAGAAACGAACGCGAGCGGTCTTCGGCAACACGCCGCCGAGGCGCCGCGCGGCGTCTACGCGGGGTTCGATCCGACGTCGAACTCGCTCACCATCGGGAACCTGGTTCCGCTGCTCTTGCTTCGTCGCTTTCAGGAAGCCGGGCATCGTCCGATCGTGCTCGTCGGCGGCGGCACCGGGATGATCGGGGATCCGTCGGGAAAAGAAGCCGAGCGGCAGCTCCGGACCCGCGACGAGATCGACCGGAACATCGAGGGGCAGCGTTCGATTTACGAGCGGCTCCTCGATTTTTCCGGACCGGCCGCGGCGCGCATCGAGAACAACGCCGATTGGCTCGAGAAGTTGTCGTTCATCGAGGCGCTCCGCGACGTCGGCAAGCACTTCTCGGTGAACATGATGATCGCCAAAGACTCCATCCGGCGACGCCTCGAGGAGCGCGAACAGGGCATCAGTTTTACCGAGTTCAGCTACATGCTGCTCCAAGCGTACGATTTCCAGCATCTCTACGACGCCCTCGGCGTCACGGTGCAACTCGCTGGCTCGGATCAATGGGGCAACATCGTCGCCGGGGTCGATCTGGTGCGTCGCACCCGTCAGACCGAGCTCTACGGCTTGACCGCGCCGCTGATCACGAAGGCCGACGGAGGCAAATTCGGCAAGACGGAGTCGGGCGCGATCTGGCTCACGCCCGAGGCGACGTCGCCGTACGCGTTCTATCAATTCTGGTTGAACGCGCAGGACGCCGACGTCGAGAAGTACCTGAAGGTTTTCACGTTGCTTCCCGAGGCGGAGATCGTGTCTCTGCTCGGCGAGCACGAACGCGATCCGGGCGCGCGCGTCGCACACCGCACGCTGGCCGCGCACGTCACCGATCTCGTGCACGGCCCGGACGCGCGTCTCGACGCCGAAGCCGCCGCGCGCGCGCTTTTTTCCGGCGACATCGCGGGCCTGTCGAAGGCGACCCTCGATGAAGCGTTCGCGAGCGCGCCGTCGAGCGAGCACTCGCTCACGTCGCTCGCGGACGGCGTGCCGATCGTCGATCTGCTCGTGCAGACCGCGGTCGCGAAGAGCAAGCGCGAGGCGCGCGAATTTCTGTCGAGCGGCGCGGTCAGTGTGAACGGCGAGCGCGCGCAGCCCGACGATCGCTTGACGAGCGATCGCCTCTTGCACGGCGAGCTCGCCGTCATTCGTCGCGGCAAAAAAACCTGGCACGTGACGCGCTGGCGCTGACGCCGGCGCGCGCCCGACACTTCTCGACGGACTTATCGATTCGCGCCCATTCCATGTGCGCGCACCGGAAATATCTCGCTCCGAAGCGCATGGTTCCCTGTTCGTGGTCCCTTTAGTTGGCCCAGTTCCCCCGGGTCGGCTGAATCGCGCCAATGACCCCGGTTTGGAGGGCCGCTTCGGCCACGGCGGCAGTGATTGCTTTGGCCTCCATATCGGGAAGGGGGTTCGCGCACGAGCTTCCGCCGGTCGCGCATCGACGTGCTCTGCCGCGCGAAGAGTCGCGGCGACGCGTTGATCACGTCGCGCCGGAGCAGCACTTGACCACGCGAAGGGATTCCGCGGCGCGGTTCGCGCCGTCGGAAAAGCCCGCGCAAGTCCGCGAACCGGGGGCCACGCGCGCGACGGCGCGAGCGAGCAAGGAATCCGAAGCGAAGCGGCTCAAGGACGAATCCGACGAAAAGAGCACGCTGGAAGAGCGCGACGAGAAGCGCACGAAGAACGATCCGGACGAGAAGACGGCGAGGCACGAGCGCGACGCACCGAAGCGCGCCGCTCACAAGCCGACCGCCGCCGAGCTCGCGAAATCACCGTGGCTCCGCTACGTCGACGAGCCCTGGCGCCGCGGATTCGTCACATTGTTCGGGCACGGGAAAAAATGGAGCGGCTACCTCGTCGGCAAGAAAGACAAAGTGCTGCCTGAGGCCAGAAAGACGTTTTCGGAGGCGCTCGCGTCGTGGCGAACCGGTAAAGCGATGCTGATCGACGAGCGACTCATCCGGCTCGTCGCCAAGATCAGCGACGAATTCGGCGGCCGTCCGGTGCGCATCGTCAGCGGCTATCGCGAGTTCTCGTACGCTCCAGGTTCGAAGCACAAGGTCGGCCAGGCTTTCGACTTCAGCATTCCAGGCGTGCCGAACGACGCGCTGAAGGACTATCTGCGCACGTTTCACGCGGTGGGCGTCGGCTACTACCCGAACTCGACGCACGTGCACCTCGACGTGCGCGACGAAAATACGTACTGGGTCGACTATTCGTCGCCGGGTGACCGGCCGATGTACGCCTGGCAGCGCCGCGTGCCGCATTGGGGCGCGCACGAACGCGCGATCGCCGCGGCGCTCGACGCGTTGCCGCTGGGCATTCTGAACACCGGCTCCGCGGTGAAGCCGTCACGCACCGAAGCTGCCGACGACGAGCGCGAACCCGACGAGAACGACGAAAAGGTCGCCGCGAAGGGCGCCGCCGCCACGCAAGCGACCGCGCCCGCCGATGCCGGCGCGCCGTTGCTCGCCCGCGACGGGGGCGCGAGCGCCGGGCACGACGCGGGCACGACACACGACGCCGGCGCGCGTTTTTAGCTGACCGCGTCGAGGTTCGCGCGCGAGCGCCGCGTCGTTTCGCGGTTCAATGAACGCGCTGTCCAGGCTTCGCGCCCGAATCGGGAGCGAGCAGGAACGACTCGCCCGCGCCGCCCGCGGCGACGACCATGCCTTCGCTCAACCCGAAGCGCATCTTGCGTGGCTTCAGATTGGCGACGACCACCACGAGGCGTCCGACGAGCGCTTCGGGCGCGTAGTGGGCCTTGATGCCGGCGAAGATCGTGCGCTCGACGCCACCGCCGAGCGTCACGCGGAGCTTCACGAGCTTGTCGGCCTCGGGAACGGCCTCGGCCGAGACGATTTTTGCGACGCGAAGATCGACTTTGCCGAAATCGTCGATCGAGCACTCCGCGGCGAGAGGTTCGGCGGCGAGGACGCTGCCGTCTTCGACGGTCGTGCCGGTCGTCGAGGCCGCGGCGGTCTCCGGCGCGGGCGTATTGGCGGCGAGAAATGCCGCGACCTTCTTCGGGTCCACGCGGGCGACGAGGTGCTGGAATTCGCGGAGCTCCACGCCGAGCACCGGCTCTTTCGCATCGGACCACCGGAGGATCGGCGCGCCGAGGAGTTCGCCCGCGCGCTCGGCGAGGCCAGGGAGCACCGGCGCGAGATACACGACGATCTGGCGGAACAGGTTCAACGTGACGGTGCACACGTCTTCGAGCTCGCGCACCTTCGCGGGGTCTTTCTTCAGCGCCCACGGTTGCTTGGCGTCGACGTATTGATTCGCCCGATCGGCGAGCTCCATGACGAGGCGCGTGGCTCGCGCCGTGTCGCACGCTTCGTAGGCCTCGCCGATGGCGACCGCGCGCGCCGCGCCTTCGGCGAAGAGCCCGCCGTCGTCGGGGTACGTCGCGGAGAGCCGCTTCACGAATCTCGCGGTACGGCTCGCGAGATTCGCGACCTTGTTCACCAGATCCGAGTCGACCTTCGACGCGAACTCGGCGAGATCGAGGTCGAGGTCGTCCGGCTTTCCGTTGAGCTTGCTGGCGTAATAGTAGCGAAGGTACGCCGGGTCGAGGTGCTCGAGGTAACTCGACGCCGAGAGCATCGTGCCCTTCGATTTGGACATTTTCTGCCCGTTCACGGTGAGCATGCCGTGCACGTTGATGCGGCGCGGAAGCGTAAATCCAGACGCTTTCAGCATCGCGGGCCAGAACAGCGCGTGGAAATACACGATGTCTTTGCCGATGAAGTGCACGATGTCGGCGTCGCCGCGCCAGTAGGCGTCGAACGACTCGCCGGTGCGATCGCACCACTCGCGCGTCGCGGCCATGTACCCGATCGGCGCGTCGAACCACACGTACCAGTAGTGTCCCGGTGCGTCGGGGATCTCGAAGCCGAAGTACGGCGCCGGCCGCGAGACGTCCCAGTCGCGGAGCGGCTTCGCCAGGAAGTGTCCCGCCAGATAATTCGCGACGCCCGAGTCGATGTGGTCGCCCTTGCCGATGTAGTCGGCGAGAAAGGCGTGGAGCTTCTCGATCGTCACGAAAAGATGCGACGCGGAGCGGATCTCGGGCCGCGTCCCGGAGAGCGTGCTCACCGGGTCCACGAGATCCGTCGGCGTGTACGTCGTGCCGCAGCGATCGCACGAATCGCCGTATTGGTCGGGCGTGCTGCAATTCGGGCAGGTTCCCTTCACGAATCGATCGGCGAGAAACACGCCTTCCGTGGTGTCGAAGAGTTGCGTCACGTCGCGTTCGGCGACGAGCCCTTCGTGTCTGAGACGGCCCCAGATTTCCTCGCAAAGCCGGCGGTTCGCGGCGGAGTGTGTACTGCCGTAGTGGTCGTGCCGGATCTGAAAGCCGGCGAAGTCGGCCTGATGCGCCGCGCTCACCGCGGCGATCAGTTCCTCTTCGGGGCGCCCCTCTTGACGAGCGCGCAGCATGATGGCCGTGCCGTGCGTGTCGTCCGCGCAGAAGTACACGACGGGGCGGCCCATCATGCGCTGATAGCGGACCCAGACATCGGTCTGGACGTATTCCACGAGGTGGCCGATGTGGATCGGGCCGTTCGCGTACGGAAGCGCACTGGTGACGAGGATGCGGCGGTCGGACATGTTGGAAAGGATTCGATTCCCGGCTGATCGACCCACCCCTCGGCGGATCGCGGAGAGGGCGCCATAGCGCCGTTCGTTCTGAAATTCGAGGCAATCTCGAGCGGTCGAGTTTGCGCCGAGACGAAAATCTTTGCTAGCTTCGGGGAGATGCGCAGGGTCCGGCCGCTCGTGGCGGCGATGTTCGCGCTCTGCCTCGCGGCGGTGAGCCATCCTTCGTTCGGCGCGACCGACGCCGACGGCCGGAAAGTCCACACGGTCTACAAAGGTCAGACCCTGGGCCGGATCGCCAAGCGCTACCGAGTCAGTGTGGACGCGCTCTGCCGCGTGAACCGGCTACGCCACGGCGCGCACATCCGTCCGGGGCAAGAGCTCGTCATTCCGAACGGCGAAGACGACGACGGCGCTCCCCCGACCCCGCACGGGTCCGGCAACCGATGGCAGGACTTTTCGGACTCGCCGTCGCGCCGCGGGTTCATCGTGCTCGAGTCGCCGAATCGCAAATTCCGAGGGTACGTGCTGAACCGTCGCGGGAAGACGCTCGAGAAATCGCGCGACGCGATCGAGCACGTGCTCGCGTCGTGGCGCACCGGTTCGGAGCACTCCATCGACGACCGGCTCTTGCATCTCATCGTGAAGGTGAGCGACACCTTCGGCGGCCGTCCGATCCGCGTCGTTTCCGGCTACCGCGAGCACTCGTTTGCCGTCGAGTCGAAGCACAAGGTGGGGCGCGCCTTCGACTTCAGCATTCCCGGCGTGCCGAACGCGGTGCTCAAGGACTACCTCCGATCGCTCTCGGACGTCGGCGTCGGCTACTACCCGAACTCGACGCACGTGCACCTCGACGTGCGCGAAGAGTCCACTTACTGGATGGACGAAAGCGCCCCCGGAGAGCCGCCGAAGTACGCGCACGCCGGGCAGAAGTCCGACGACGACTCGGCCGACCCGAAAACCCAAGAAGCCGAACCCGACAGCGCCTCGACGACGCGAGTCGAGTAGTGAACCAGGCGCCACGACGGCGTGCGCCGGGGTGATGGACTCACGTATTCGTGAGCGGTCGGCGATGCGTGGGTAAGAGGCTCTTTCTGCCGGGTTGCATGAGGCTCTGCCGAGCCGGCTCTTTCGACCGGTACTCGAGCAAAAACTCCTTTTGCCGCTGAGCCCGCGTGTCGGGGTCCGGCAGCTTGAACGGCTTCGGCGTCGAGCCGAGCAACGCCCCTTCGTCGACCTCGTCCACGAGCTCCGCCGGTAAGAAGCGCTTCGCATACTCGCGATAGACGCCGGACGAGATGAACAGATCGAACAGATCCGGGTCGAGGTGGTTGTCGCGCTTCATGAAGCCCATGATGCGCATCGTCTCCGAAAGCCTCTTCGCGCCCTTGTACGGCCGATCCTGGGCGGTGAGCGCTTCGAAGACGTCGGCGATCGCCATGATGCGCGCCGGAATCGACATGTCGCCCGCGAACACGCCACGCGGGTAACCGGTGCCGTCCATCTTCTCGTGGTGCCCGGACGCGTACTCCGGCACGCGGCGGAGGTTTCGGGGGAAGGGGAGCGCCTCGAGCATTTTGATGGTTTGCACCATGTGCCCGTTGATCACCAATCGCTCTTCGGGGTTCAACGTGCCGCGCGAGATCGCCAGATTGCGAATTTCGTCCCGCGTGAGGAGCGTTCGCGCCGCGCCGCCCTGAAAGTATTCGCGTCGCCCGATCTCGCCGATGCGGTTTTGCTTCTCGGGCTCGAGAAATTCTCCTCCGATGTTCGCGTTTTCCAGAAACGCGAGGTCGGCGTCGAGCTTCGCTCGGGTCTCGGCGAGGGTGCGCTCGGAAGCGGCGGCATCGGCGCCGGCGGCGACCGCGCGAAGGTGAGCGATCTCCGCGTCGCGCTTCAGCACCTCGAAGCGCGCTCGCACCACTTCGATGCGGTCGAACAAAGCCTCGAGCTTGGTCGACTTGTCCATCACGTGGACGGGCGTCGTCACTTTGCCGCAGTCGTGCATCCAGGCCGCGATGCGGAGCTCGTACCATTCGTCGTCGTCGAGCCGAAAATCGGCGTAAGTGCCGTTTTTCGCGTCGCATACCGCCTGGGCGAGCATCTCGGTGAGGATCGGAACGCGTTCGCAGTGAGCGCCGGTGTGTGGGCTCTTCGAGTCGATCGCCGACGCGATCGCCTTGATGAAGCTCTCGAGCAGCTCGCGCTGTCCGTCGAGGAGCAGTTGATTGTCGAGCGCGATGCCCGCTTGCGACGCGAGCGCCTCGGCGATGCGCTGGTGCTCTTCGGCGAAAGGGACGACCACACCCGTGGTCGGATCCATGGCGTTCAGGAGCTGCAAGACGCCGATGACGCGCCCTTCGCTGTTCACGAGGGGAATGGCGAGCAAGGACTTCGAGCGGTAGTTGTTGCGCTGGTCGAACGCCTTGGTCCCCGAGAAATCGAACCCCGGGGCGTCGTAAGCGTCGGGGATGTTCACGCTGCGCTTGAGGAGCGCCGCAGACGTCGCGACGTTCTTGTCGTTCGGCGTGCCGGTGCGCGCATCGAACATCGGGATCGGCGGCAACGCGATCGGCGTGCCGGTCGTCCCACCGAACGCCGTCTTCAGCGAATCGGTCCGGAGAATGACGAACTTCAGATGGTCGTCGTCGGTGCGAAGGTACAGCGAACCGCCGTCGGCGTTGCAGAGGCTCTTCGCTTCGAGGAGGATCGTTTCGAGCAGCCGGTCGCGATTGCGTTCCGAGGATAGGGCGATCCCGACGCTGTACAGTCGCTCGAGGTTCCGGATCTTCTCGTCTTGCGCTTCACGACTCATGTCGGCGGCCCAACCGCGACCGGTCTCCCGGTCTAGCCAGGGTAGCGCGAATGTCGCCAGGCGACCAAGCCAGGGGCGCCCATTTCAAGCGATCTCGAGGCGCATCCCCTCGCGCGCGACGATCGCACCGTCCCACATCTCTCGGGCCTGACGCTCGATTTCGCTCATGAACGGGTCTTCGTGCGACGGGTCGTGGTGAAAGATCGCGAGGCGTTTGACGCGAGCCTGGCGGCAGAGACGCACGGCTTCTTGCCACGTTGAGTGCCCCCAGCCGATCTTCGCTTCGAATTCGTCGTCGGTATACGTCGAGTCGTAGATGACGAGATCGGCGCCGTCGATGAGCGCCAGCACGTTCTCGTCCGGCTTACCGACGATGTGTTCCGTGTCGGTGACGTAGCAGAGCGATTTTCCCCCGTGCTCGATGCGATAGCCGGTCGCTCCGTTCGGGTGATTCAGCGACACGGTTCGGACGCGCACCGTGGGCGCGAGCATGAACGTGTCGCCTGCGTGGAAATCCTCGAAAATGAGCTTCGATCGCATGGTCTCGAGCGGCACCGGGAACGTCGGCTGTCCCATCTGTCCCGCGAGCACTTCGCGAACGCCGCCGAGCGGGGCGAGATGCGCGGCCCGGATCTCGAAGGTTCGGTTCGTCTGATAGCCCGGCGCAAAGAACGGAAACCCGTTGATGTGGTCCCAGTGCACGTGCGTGAGCAAGAGGTGCGCGTGGCGCACGTCGCGCTTGTTGAATGAATCGCCGAGGTCGCGAATCCCAGTACCCGCGTCGAGCACGATGAGGTGGTCCCCCGCCACTACCTCGAGGCAGCTCGTGTTGCCCCCGTAGACGACGTGGCGCGGCGACGGGCATGCGATGCTGCCGCGCACGCCCCAGAACTGGACGGCGAAGACCATGGCCTTTGCTGCGAATTCTATTGGGCCCGCGCCCCGATTGTCACTCGGGGTCTTCGAGGGGGGCTCTCGAGGCGCGAAACCAGGGGTTCTCGCACTTACAGAATCCCACTCTCCGCCCTCCTTCGCCTCCCGGTGTACCCCGACCGGGTCGAAGGAGCGGCCGCCGGCGGACGGGCGCGGTAGGCTTGTCCGGCCATGGCGGAAACCGTTTTCTCGAAAATCCTCCGCGGGGAGCTCCCGGCCTACAAGGTCTACGAGGACGACCGCGTGCTCGCGTTCCTCGACATCGGCCCCCTCAGCAAGGGCCACACCCTGGTCATCCCGAAAGAGCCTGCCGTGACCCTGGACGAGCTGTCCGACGAATCGGCGGCTGCCCTCGGTCGCGTCTTGCCGCGCCTCTGTCGGGCCGTGAAAGAGGTGACCGGCGCGGCGGCGTACAACGTCCTCGAAAACAACGGCACGCTCGCGCACCAGGCCGTGGCGCACGTGCACTTCCATATCATTCCCAAGCGAGACAGTGACGAAGGGCTCGGCATCGAGTGGCCCGCCGGCAAGCTCGACCCCGACGTCGCGAAGGACCTCGTCCAGAAGATGACTATTGCGATCGCGCGCGCGAGCCGCTGAAGAGCGGAGACGACCGCGATCATGCAACGGAGCAGCTACCCCTCGGGCGGAAGCCCTTATGCCTCGGAGAATTATTTTCACCAGCTCCTCGGCAAGGCCATCGCCGCGAGGGCGCGCGACGTTCACCTCAAAGTGGGCCAGCCCCCCGGCGCGCGCGTGCGGGGCGAGCTCGTCTATTTTCGGCTCGACCCGATCCGCGCCGAGGACACCGAGGCCATCGTCCACCATTTGATCGGCGACCCGGACGTCCTGCGCGGCCTCCCGTCGCTCTGCGAGCACGACGCGTCGTACGAGGCTGCCGGCGTCGGACGCTTTCGCGTCAACGTCTATCGGCAGCGCGGCACCCTCGCGATCGTCATGCGGTTCATCCCCTTCGACGTGCCGACTTTGGAACAGCTCGGCGCGCCGCACGCGTGCCAGGACCTCGCCGAAAAAGACCGCGGCCTCGTCCTGTGCGTCGGCGCCGCCGGGAGCGGCAAGAGCAGCACGCTCGCCGCGATGATCGGGCACATGAACCATCACTTGTCGCGGCACATCGTGACGATCGAAGACCCGATCGAATACCTGCACGTCGACGACCGTTGCAGCATCAGCCAGCGCGAGCTCGGCCTCGACACGAAGTCGTTCGCCGACGCGCTCCGCGCCGCGCTGCGGCAAGACCCTGACGCCGTCCTCGTCGGTGAAATCCGCGACGCGGACACGATGGACATCGCGCTCAAGGCCGCCGAAACCGGGCACCTCGTCTTGTCGACGCTCCACACGCCCGACGTCGCGCGCACCATGAATCGCATGATCTCGCTGAGCAAGAGCTCGAGCCCCGAGGAGCTCCGCGAGCGCATCGGCGACGCGCTGCAAGGCGTCGTCGCGCAGCGCCTGTTGCCCCGCGCCGACGGCCAAGGGATGGTGCTCGCGGCCGAAGTGCTCGTCGCGACCGGCTCCGTCCGCGAAACCGTGAAGCGCCCGATCGGCAACCCGCCGCTCAAAGAGCTCATGGAAGGCGGGCAGCACCCCTACGGCATGCAAACCTTCGAGATGCACATCAAAGCGCTCGTCCGCGACGGCATCGTGGATCGCGAAACCGGCCGTGCCGCGATGGGGTTTTGATTGAGGGCTCCCTCGGCGTCGCGGTCGTCGGCGGTGCGTCGAGAAGCGGGCGGAAACGCCGACTGATGGCGTCGCAAACGGCGCTCTGCTAATCGTGCGGCGAGATGTCCGCTCCGATCCGTCACGATTGGTCCCTCGCCGAAACGCGTGCCATCCACGATTTACCGCTGTTCGAGCTCGTCGATCGAGCCCGCGCGGTGCACCTCGCGCACCACCCGAAGAACGAGGTGCAGCTCTGCACCTTGCTCAGCGTGAAGACCGGCGGCTGTCCCGAGGATTGCGCGTACTGCCCGCAGTCGTCGCACCACGACACGCCGGTTCGCGGCGAAGCCATGTTGAAGCTCGACGACGTGATGACCGCCGCCCAGCGGGCCAAGGACGCCGGTGCGACGCGCTTCTGCATGGGCGCGGCGTGGCGCGAGGTGAAAGACGGCCCCGCTTTCGATCGCGTGCTCGACATGATCCGCGGCGTGAAGTCGCTCGGTCTCGAGGCGTGCGTCACGCTCGGCATGCTCACCGACGACCAGGCGCGGAAGCTCAAAGACGCCGGTCTCGACGCGTACAACCACAATCTCGACACGTCGCGCAGTCACTACAAGTCGATCATCTCGACGCGCACCTTCGACGACCGTCTCCGTACGCTCGGCAACGTCCGGCGCGCGGGGATAACCGTGTGCTCGGGCGGCATCATCGGCATGGGCGAGAGCATCGACGATCGCTGCGGCCTCCTCGTCGAACTGGCGACGCTCGAACCGCATCCGGAGAGCGTGCCGGTGAACGCGCTCGTTCGCGTCGAAGGGACGCCGCTCGAGGCGCTTCCGCCGATCGATCCGACGGAGCTCGTCCGCATGATCGCGACGGCGCGCATCCTGATGCCGCTCTCACGCGTGCGCCTGAGCGCCGGTCGCTCGGAGCTGTCGCGCGAGGCGCAGCTCCTCTGTCTCTACGCCGGCGCGAACAGCATTTTCTACGGTGATCGGCTGCTCACCACGCCGAACCCCGACACCGAGGGCGACACCGATCTGATCCGCGCCGCCGGCCTCCGCACGCAAGCGCCGGCCGCCGCGGAGTGAAGATTCACGGCGCGGGCGCGTCGCGATCGAGCCGCACGATGTGGAACACCCGGACCGGGCGCCCGCCGCGGTAGACACGCACGCTGCGCGAGCTCACCAGGGTGCGGCCGGGAAACGAGTGCACCTTGCCGCCGTCGAACCGATCGTCGGTGACGAACACGATGGTCGATTTGCCCGCCCAATCGCGCTCGGGGTACCACGTCGCGAAATCGTCGCCGGTCGGCGTCAAGCATCCGACGGGAAGCGCCGGGCCGAGGCCGGCGTGGACCTGCGCGCACACGGTCCAGTGCGGGCCCACGATGACCGGGTTTTTTCCCTCCGCGATCGCGCGATCCACTTCATCGTCGAGGGTCGGTAGCGCGGCGCGCCAGGCGTAGAGGTCGTTCGCTAGATCGTAACGAGGGACGTACAAGTGGCCGAGGTAGCGCGGCGCGAGCGGCGTCGAGACCCAAACCCAGACGAACAGAACGAGCGCGATACCGGTGATGGCGCACGCGAGGTCGAGCCTCGGTGTCTCGAAGTCGACGCGCGACGCGCCGATCGCGAGCGCGAGGTATGCGGGCGCGAGCCAGTGCGGTTCTGCGACCTTCGACCAAAGACACAACATCACGAGCGGTACGCCCGGCACGACGGTCGAAAGGAAGAGAAACCGATCCACGGCGTTCGTCCGTCGAGAGAGCTCCCGGAGGACGAAATATGCGGCAATGAGGAACGGCGGCGTCACGTAGACGAGCTGGCCGCCGACGAGCGCACCCAAGTTTCGAAGAGAAAACCCTGCCGCCGCTTGCGTGCGACTCAGGCGATGCACGAGGAGCGGGTAGCCGTGGGCGTGCTCGAAGCGCACGAGCGGCGCGGCGAGCACCAGGGCGACGACGAGCCCGAACCACGGCGCGACGGTGCGAAGGTGCGGTCGCGCCGCACGAGTCGAAAATCCGGCGACGAGCGCGGCGAGCAAGAGCACGCCGCTCGCCTTCGAAAGAATCGCGACGCCCGCGAGCGCACCCGCTGCGGCGCACCCGACGAGCGCGCGCCGGCTCCCCGGCGCACTTCCGAGCGCCATCGCGGCGACCCCGAGCGCACCGAGCCAAGACAGTGCGAGCGGCAAATCCGGAGTGAACGCGAAGAGGCCGATCGCGAGCTCCGGCGCGAGCGCGAGCCCATAAAACGTGCGAAGCGTCGATTCACGCGTGCCGCCCGCGGCGCGCGCCGCGGCGACGCCGATCCACGGAACGAGGGTGGCGGCGACCGCGGTGAACTGATGCGCGGCGAGCGGCGTCAGCGATCCGTCGGCGAAGACGACCCGGCCGAGGGCGCCGATCAGACCCGGGTGGTCGAGATAAGCGGGCGCCGGATGCAGCGAGTAGCAAGCGTACAGCGCCTCGGCGTCACCGAACCCGACGATGCGCCCGAGATGCCAACGGAGCAGGAACAGCACGGCGCTGGTCGCCGCGGCCCAATGCCACCCGGTGGGAGCTGCAGCGCGATTCAACGGAGCCATGGCGAGAGCATCTCGGCGACGCGCTCGGCGGGCGCGCGATCGTCGAGGCCCGCGAGTAACCGCGACCGGACTTCTCGGCAAGCTGCGATATACGTCTCGCGCTCCGGGACGGCGGCGAGGACTTCGCGGACGAGCCGCTCGGGGGTCACGGCGGTCTGGACGAGCTCCGGAAACGCGGCGCGGCCGAGGACGAGGTTCGGAAGCCCGATGTGTGGCACGCGGACCCATCGCTTCGCGACGGCGTAGGTGAGGGGATCGGTGCGATAGACGATCACGGTGGGAAGGCCGAGCGCGACGGTTTCGAGAGTCGCCGTGCCGCTCGCGACGACGGCGACGTCCACGTCGCGGGCGAGCGTCGCGATGGGGTCTCTGACGAGCCTTACCCCGGCGTCGCGCGCCCTTTCGGCGATCCACGTCGCGGCCTCGGCGGGCAATCCTTCGGCGAGGACGAGCCGCGCCGTTGCGCGCGCTCCGAGGGCGCGGACCATATCGAGGAGCGCCGGGAGATGCGCGCGTACTTCTTGGCGGCGGCTCCCCGGCAAGAGCGCGAGCCGGATCGCGTCGTTCGCGGAGCGCGCACGAGCGAGCGGTAGATCGCGCGGCACG
>DATBBD010000137.1:0-3714 GCA_036271175.1 Polyangiaceae bacterium
ACGATCCGCGCGCCCTGGCACTCGCCACCGCGACGGAAATCGCCGGCCGATCCCCCGACGCGATTCGTAACGGCAAGCAGCTCCTCAACGCCTCGGGGCTCCTGTCGCTCGAAGACGGCTTTCTCCTCGAAGAGAAACTCCAGCGCGCGCTCCTCGGCTCGCCGAACCAAATCGAAGCCTCGATGGCGAACTTCGAAAAGCGCCCCCCGAATTTTCGAGACCCCGGCGCCTCGTCTTGAACGACGCGCCTTCCCGAGCGGGCCGACCGACGCCGTGCGCGGCGCAGAAGGTGTATGGGATAGCTTCTACGGGGCGAGCGATTCTTGGGCGGTGCAGGCCTTGTCATTGCCGAGGTAACACCCGCGCTGGAACGAATCTTTCGCCTCCGCGGGGTTCTTCGGAATGTCGGTGCCCGTCGCGTACATCGTGCCCGCGCGAAAGCAGGCGTCGGCGTTGCGATGGAGACACGCTTCACCGAGGAGCCGCGCGCCCTCCTGCGGATCGCGATTCGAACCCGGTGAGAGGTAGATCTCGGCCAGGTTCACGCACGCTTCTGAGCTTCGCTTGAGACAGGCGTCGCGAAGCGTGTCGCACCCCTCTTTGTCGCCACTCCGGCACCTGGTGGTCGAAATTTGAAGGGCGCGATGCTGCTCGGCGCCGCGCCACCTCAGAAAAATCACCGCGCTGATCACACAGAGCACGGTGACGCCGATGGCGCCCGCGATGGGAGCGAGCGCCGCGCGCACGGGGAGAGTCGTCGAGGACGCCAAGCGGCGCGGACTATACGACGGAAAACGCCGCTGTCAGCGGGGCGGCGCCGCTGGAGCGTCGAGGACGAGCGACGGCATGAGCTGCCTCAGCGTTTTTCGTCCAATCCCGCGGACCCGTAGGAGATCCGTCGGTTGACGAAATTTTCCGAGCCGCTTCCGCAAATCGACGATCGCCTGGGCGCGCTTCGGGCCGACGCGCGGCAACTTGGTGAGTTCCTCGGCGCTCGCGACGTTGAGGATGACCTTGCCGTCGGCGGTGATCCCCGACGTCGGGGCGCCGGACGCCGGGTTCTGTTCTCCAAGTCCGGACCCGACCACGGACGGTGAGTTCGACGTCGCTCCGGCCGCTCCTGCCGTGGGCGAGACCGTCGTCGCAGATCCGGCAACTGGAGTGGTCGTTTTCTGTGGTGCAGCCACCGCGCTCGACGCCGTGGGGACCGCGGTGCCGGCGCCCGCAAGAGTCGACCAGGCGCCGATCGCCGCCAGCCCCAGCATCCCCAGGCCGATGGCCGTCGCACGCAGCGCTACCGGCGCCCACACGCCGTGACTGATCCGAAGACGCGCGCGCTCGAGAAACCCGGCCGGGACGGCGAGGGCCGCTGAGCGACCCTCGCCGAACCGGGTTTCGGAGACAGGCGCGGGCGCGCGAACGACGGGCTCGGCGGAAGGCGAAGCGCGATCCACGACGGGCTCGAAATCTCTTGCGTCCATTCCTGCCTCCTCGCTCACGCCACTTCCGAGAGGGTGTCGTCGTTACGACGACCGAACGGCCCCGCCGTGTCCTCACGCGCGACGTAGTCGCGGATCTGGAGCTCGCCGGAGACCGGCATGGCGTCGAGCTTCACGTTGATCGAACCGTCGTTGTTGACGAAGGCGACCCCGATGCGATTCCAGAAGCTCTTTTGGTTTCTCTCACTGATGACGTAAACGATCTTCATTTTGCTGGCGTTCATTTTCTTTTCCTCTTCGATTGTCGGGCGACTGACTCGCTCGACTCGAGGGACCCTTGCGAGCGCCGTGCCGCTGCCAGAGCGGCGTGTTTCCGGGCATTTCGCGTCGTTCGGGCGCTGGCGCAGCCGGCGGTCGCCACGGCGCGTGGCCAGTCGTGCTGGTCCACGCGCTTTGCCGGCTTCGACGAGGGGTGTACGCTCCGCCGCATGTCGATTCGTCATGGCCGCCGCGCGTTCGTTCGACATTCCGCTCTCCTCGCGATGAGTGCTGCGGGAGCCGCCGCGCTCCGCAGCTCGAATGCGTGGAGCGCGCCGTCGATGGAGCGATGGATAGCGAAGCCGCCCGCCGGGTTCACGCCGCTCTCGATGCCCGGCAAGGTCGTCAAAGTGACCAAGGGCAACGATTTCGCGTCGCTCATGCAACCGAACCAGCTCTGGCCGCTCGCCGACCGCGCCCGCCAAATGCTCGAGCGCGCGCTCACCGAGTTCACCGGCGCGCCGAATGCCGTCGAAGCGATGAAGCGGTTCATCCACAAGGACGACGTCGTCGCGATCAAGGTGAACGGCATCGCCGGCCAGAAGGGCGCGACCATGGCGGTGAACGCCGAGCTGATCGGACCCGTCGTCGAAGCGGTGCTCGGCGTGGGCGTCCCGCCGGACAAGGTGACGGTCTTCGAGCAATACCCGTCGTACCTCATGGGCACGCGCATCCTCGCGAAGGGGCACCAGCTACCGAAGGGTGTGAAGACCGGTTTTCACGGCAACCAGGACGCGACCATGCCCGAGACGGTCGTGTACGCAGCCGTCAAAACTCGCTACGTGCGCTACGTCACCGACGCCACCGCGGTCATCGACATGACGATGATGAAAGACCATTCCATCTGCGGATTCACCGGCGCGCTCAAGAACATGACGCACGGCCAGATCGTCAATCCGCAAGATCACCACGCGACGCACGCCAACCCGCAGATCGCCGTGCTCTACAATTTCCCGGTATTGAAGAGCCGCGTCCGCCTCCACATCACCGACGCGTTCAAGATCATCTACGACGGCGGTCCCCTCGACAAAAACCCCGATCGCCGCATTCCCCACGGCGCCGTCTACGTCGCAACCGATCCGGTCGCCCTCGACACCATTGGCCTCTCGGTGATCGAAGACGCGCGCAAAGCGCACGGCATGATGCCCGTCTCTCAATCGGACCGAAAACCGGCCTACATCCAAACCGCGGCGGAGCTCGGCCTCGGAGTACACGACTTGAATCGGATCCAGTTTCGCCAAGTCGCGATCTAGCGCGTTCGGCGACGCAGGCGGATTCAGAGGATTGAACCGCAGAGACGCAGAGGGCAGAGAGGCAAGCCGCAGAATTTAGGGGTCGAGCCGACGAGTGTCGGCGCGTCGAAACGACGAAAGCGGCGCGGGCGGGTTCAGAGGATTGAACCGCAGAGACGCAGAGGGCGCAGAGGCAAACGCAGAATTTAGGGGTCGAGCCGACGAGTGGCGGCGCGTTCGAACGACAAGAGCGCCGCCGGAAGGCTTCAGAATTTGAACCGCCAAAACGCCAAGACGCCAAGGCAGAGGCAAGCGCCAAGACGCAAAGGCAGCCACAAGCTTGCAAGCGAGTTCGCCCGGCTCAGCACGAACGGAAGGTGGTGCCGGAGCGCGACGGCATGCGCGACGGGGCGAGGCTACGCCAAGCGGCGTTCCAGCGCCGCCCGAACCGCGCGCCATTCGGACCTGACGATTGAGAAGAAGATCGAGTCTCGAACATTGCCGTCGCGACCGGGCTTGTCGGCTCGGCGGATCCCTTCGAGCTTCGCTCCCAGGCGCTCGATGGCCGCGCGTGAGATCTCGTTGCGCACGTCGGTTCTGAACGCCACGCGGTGCACGTCCCAGACTTCGAAGGCATGGTGCAGGAGTAGGTACTTCGCTTCGGTATTGCAGCGGGTGCGTTGCGCGCTGGCGGCAAGCCAGGTGTAGCCGATCTCGACGACATC
>DATBBD010000138.1:0-3062 GCA_036271175.1 Polyangiaceae bacterium
GAGGAGGAGCCCGAGGAGCGTCCCCCCGATGATCGTGGAACGGGCGCCTGCTGCGGAGCCGCTGGCCTCGGCGGCGCGTTCGGCGAGGAGCCCGCGCTCCTCGTGATCCATGTCGGTGAAGACCGCACGAATCTCATCCATGAATCGCTTGCCCTTACCTTCCGCCACCGTCTTCGACGCGGGTTCGAAGCCGCCCGTTCGGCGTTCTTCGATGACGCGGGCGAGCTCGACGAACTTCCCGTGGATGAGCGGCTCTGCTTGGTCGAGTCGCTGCATTTGTCGGGGATTGTCGGCGGTGAGCTGGCGCAACTCGGCCATCTTGGCCGCGATCGTCGCTTCCGCCGGCCGGTACGGCTCGAGAAACGCCTCGTCACCGGTAATCACGTAGCCGCGCTGGCCCGTCTCGGCGTCCTTCATCGCGCTCAGCACGTTCACGATGTGCTCGAGCACCGTGTGCGCATGCGCGACGGAAGTGCTCGTCTCCGTCAGGGTCTGGATGCTTCGGTACGCCACGATGCCTACCGCCGCGAGCGTCACGAAGGAAAGCGCGAACCCGAGAGCCAGTCGTTTGCCGTACGTCCACATTCGTCAGTTCTCCCCGATTAGCGAGGATGCACGGCGCCGCGCGATTGGACTACAGCGGAGCGCCATAGGCCGCGTCTGCCGGCACCGCGCCGGACCGCTCCGTCCCGCTTACGGCCCCAAAAAATCCCGAAACAGGACATGCTTCGTCGGAAAAGTCCGCTTCGACAACCGAGTGCCGTGGATATCGAAGTGCGGCGGATCGCAACGAGGCGCACCCGACGTCCGAAGCTCGAACCGAGGATCGATTAGCTCGGGTCGCGAGGCGGGAGATAGCTCGTGCGGTCGAGCACTTCGCGGACCTTCTGCATGAGATTGGACGGCGTGATCGGCTTCTGGAGAAACGCGACGCCCGCTTCGAGGACGCCGTGATGGATCACCGAGTGATCGGTGTACCCCGACATGTAGAGCACGCGGACCGAGGGGCGGAGTGCCTTCACCCGATCGGCCACCTCGCGACCACTCATTTTCGGCATGACCACGTCGGTGAGCATGAGGTGAACCGCGCCCGGGTGGCGTTCGAGAACGGCGATCGCCTCCTCGCCCGTGCGCGCGTCGAGCACTTGGTAGCCTTGACGCATCAACAGCGTTCGCACCAGCTCGCGGACGTCCTCGTCGTCCTCCACGAGTAGGACCGTTTCGCTTCCGTTCCTCGGCACCGGGGGCGGCTCGGGCGGCGGCGCTTTCTCGACGGGCTCGTCCTGGCGATGCGGCAGGTAGATCTTGAACGTCGTGCCCACGCCGACCTCGCTGTAAACCCAGATCGAGCCGCCGCTCTGCTTCACGATGCCGAACACCGTGGAGAGACCGAGCCCGGTTCCCTTGCCGACGTCCTTGGTCGTGAAGAAAGGGTCGAAGATGCGCGCTTGCGTCGCCCCGTCCATCCCGGTGCCGTTGTCGCTCACGGCGAGCATGACGTGCGGCCCCGGTGACGTTCCGATGTGCTCGCAGGCGTAGTCTCCGTCGAGGAGCACGTTGCTGGTTTCGATCGTGAGTTTGCCGCCGTTCGGCATGGCGTCTCGCGCGTTCACCACGAGATTCATGACGACTTGCTCGACTTGGCCCGGATCGACCAGCACCTTGCCGAGATCCGACGCGAGCACGAACTTCGACTCGACGTCTTCGCCGATGAGGCGGCGGAGCATTTTTTCCGTCCCGCCGACGACTGTGCTGAGATCGACGCGCCGCGGCTGCATCACCTGTTGCCGGCTGAACGCGAGAAGCTGCCGCGTGAGCTCCGCGGCGCGCTCGCCGGCGAGACGGATCTGATCGAGGTCGGCGCGCATCGGGTGCGTGGGTTCGAGCTCCGAGGCGCACATCCAGCTCAGGCTCAGGATCACCGACAACAAGTTGTTGAAGTCGTGCGCGATGCCTCCGGCCAAGAGCCCGATGGCTTCCATCTTTTGCGCCTGACGGAGCTGGGCCTCGGTCGCGCGGAGGGAATCCTTCGCCACCTTGAGCTCGGTCATGTCGACGACGAAGCTGATGTTCGACGTCTCGTCGAGGGCCGCCACGCCGACGAGGACCGGCACTCGAGTGCCGTCCTTTCGGACGTATTCTTTTTCCCATGGCTCGGCGACGCCGCGCGTCCGCATTTGCTCTTTGGCGATTTCGGTCCGCGGTCGGCGCGAGGGAGGCGTCATGTCCGACCAGCGGATCTTGCCGTTCACGAGCTCGTCGCGCGTGTACCCGACCATCGCCAGGTAAGAGTCGTTGGCGTCGATCACTCGTCCGGCCGGGTCGGCGATGACGATGCCGACGATTCCGGACTCGACGAGACGTTTGAATCGCGTGTTGCTGACGTGGAGCGCGGCGTCCGCGCGCCGGCGCGCTTCTCGCTCCATGCGTTCGCGGACCGCGCGCTGAACGACGGGGATGAGGCGCGCCAGCCGGTCCTTCAGGACGAAATCCTGCGCGCCCGCGCGCATTGCTTCGACCGCCGTCTCTTCGCCCACCGTTCCCGAGACGATGACGAACGGCACGTCGACGCCCATCTTTTTCACGACCTCGAGGGCAGCGGAGGCGCTGAACCTCGGCATCGTCCAATCCGAGAGAACGATGTCCCAGACGCTGCGCCCGAGCGCCGAGCGCAACGCGTCGCTTTCTTCGACCCGTTCGGCGCGCACTTCGCCGAGCTCGCGAGAGAGCAGCCGCAAGATCATCGTCGCGTCGGCCTCCGAGTCTTCGACGATGAGAATGCGGAGTGGTTCCCCGGACATGACTCCTCTCCGATTGACTATCACGGCCGCACGAGCGGCGTAAGACATCGAGCTTCATTGACAGTTTGGCGTCAGCCAAACACATACACGGGGTCAGTGCATCCGCCGGAAAATGCGGAGACCGGGCACGACCTCCTGATAGAACGTCTCGACGCGCGTCGCGCGAAGGGACTCCCGTTTGCCGAGCACGAGGAGGCCGAGCTTCGGCAGGCTGTTGTAAAAGAGCTCGTGGACTCGGGTGCGAAGCGCCTCGTCGAAATA
>DATBBD010000139.1:0-5197 GCA_036271175.1 Polyangiaceae bacterium
CCGCACTCGCGCTCGCGCTGGCCGAGGACCCTCCGGACGCGTCGCTCGCGGCGTGCTCGGTCGCGCTCGGACGGCGCCACAAATAGAGGACGACCGCCAGCAAGGTGAAGCCGCACACGAGCGCGATGACGAGCTGCGCGCGGACCAGCCGCTCGCCGCTGCTCGGGCTACCCCCGACGCCGAGCCGCCTCGGGTGCGGATCGTTCGGAAAACTGGGACGCGACGCGGCCATCCTCGCTATTAGTCGCTGAGGAACGAGCTGGCCGGCTTGCCGGGCTCGACCTCGACCAAGGTCGCGGCGAGCGTGAGCGACTCCGGCATCAGTCCCTGCACCTGCGAGACGACTTGCTCGACGACGTTCTGCGCTTCTTCGTGGCTCGGCCCGGTCATGGCGATCGCGAACCTGAGCGGCGCGATGCGCCCCGCCGTCACCGGGACGATGCTGAGGAGCAGCACCTCGGTGAGCTCGATGATCCGCTGTGCCGCGCGACGAAGCGCGAGCATCTCGAGGATCGTCGGGCGATCGTTCGCTTGCCGATTCGGGCTCTTGATCTCGTATTTGGCGAGCGTGAGAGGCACGCCGTCCCACTCCGCGAAGCGCGTCTCTTCGTCGAGATACCGGACGATCTGCTCGCGGACGAGCAGGCCCGTGAGCCCGTCGCGCCGCGACAAATACTCTTTGGCCTTCAAATGCTGCGGCGAATTCGCGCGGAAGCTCACGAGCTTGAACCGGCATTCGCCGAGCTGCACTTCACCGCCGTGCAGCAAGGTCACCGACTTTTTCCGGTCGTAGCTGTGATCGGCGAAGGTGCCGTTCGTGCTCCCCATGTCCTCGACGAGCCACGAGCCGGCTTGCCACTTCAAGACGGCGTGGCTGCCGGAGACCGTGGGCTCGGGGACGTGCACGTCCTGGTCGGCGCGACGCCCGATCTTCACCATCGGCTTGTCGAGCGGGAAGAGTTGGCCGGCGAGCTCGGCGGAGTTCGTCGCGAACGTGATGAGCAGCTCTTGCGCCTGCCCGTCGAACGTCTGCGACGACGAACGCCCGAGCGGCGCGCCCGGCGAAAGTCGCTCGCGCGGGATCTGAACCTGGCTCGTGGTGAGCGCCGTCGGATTGAAGAAGCGGACGTGACGAGCTTGCGGGCGCAGCACCGCGTCGTCGCTCAAGCACCGATAGATCTGTTTCACTTCGTCGACGGAGAGCCCCGACGGCACGTCGAACATGATCTGCGAGCGCATCGGCTTGGCGCGCGGGCGAAAGCCGGGCTCGGGGACGCGGCACGTCCACATCTCCCAGAGCGTCAACCCAAGCGCGTACATGTCGTCTTCGGAGCTCGCGCCGCCCGATCGCAGCCGCTCCGGGGACATGTAATTCGGCGTGCCGCCGTCCGGCGGTGCACCGGGCCGGCGCGCGCTGAGGCGAGCGCGCTCCTGGGCGAAGCCGAAGTCGAGGATCACGGCGCGGTCGTTCGTGACCATGACGTTGCCGGGTTTGAGATCGCCGTGGACGAGCCCTGTTTGATGGATGGCGGCGAGACCGGCGGCGGATTCGCTCGCGATCTTGCGGAACTCGTCACTCGTGTAGCCGCCTTGGGCCTTCTTGCGACGAATATGCGTGTGGAGCGTCTGTCCGGCGATGCGCTCCATCACGAGGATGGGGCCCCACGGGCTCGGTGCGAGATCGTGCACGCGGCAAACGTTCGGGTGGCTCACCGAACGAGCGAGGAGCAGCTCCTGACGGAGTGCCTCGTCGTCGCCCGGCATGCGTGACTCTTCGCGTACGACCTTGAGCGCGACGGATTGCTGGGTGCTCCGGTCGTAGGCAAGAAAGACCTCGCCCATCCCTCCCTTGCCCAGGCTCTCGCGAATCTCGTACCGGTCGTTGACCAGGGTTCCGGGCGCAAGCGGCGGCTTGCTTTTCGACGTGTTGGCCATCTCGGGTAGAAAGCAGGGATTCTAGCCGAAACGCCGTCAGGTCGATCGACTAACGATTCGGCCGGGCCTGCGCTGGCCCCGCCGCAGCCGTAAATTGGGCCGCTTCCCGCGGTCGGCCGACGCACCAGCCCCCCGGCGGGCCCCGAAAGTTCCCTCGCCTTACGATATCGGGGCCGGATCGACAGCGGAGAGAAATCGGCGCGGACCGGTCGCGCCGTCCCACACCAAGAGCTCCGCGATGGGCCGGCCGTCATCGCGCTCGTGCACGACGAGGTGGGTCTTTGTCCCCAGAGCGGATTCGTCGCCGCCGCCGTCCGCCCAAGCGCCGAGGTTCACGTAGGTCGACGCCGCGCCGCCGGTCGGTCGCACTTCGGGAAGATGAGTGTGTCCCATCACGACGAAGGCGGCGGGGAACAGACGCGCCACGTACGCGGCGCGCTCGCGCAGCTCCCTCGACGGCTCGATGTCGCGGCGGGCGAACGACAAGAGGAGCGACACGGCCGGGACGACGACGAACACGCCGCCGGCGACACCGAGCGCGTGCCAGCGCGACGCGAAGCAGACCGCGGCGACCACCGTGACCGTGCCGACGAGTGCCAGGAGCACCCGGTCGAGCATGACCGTCGCCGCGAGCGCCGCGAAGCTCCGCGTCACCGGAGGCCGCTGCAACGACGACAGTTCGCGGAGCGAATCGATCCGAAGATCGAGCGAGCGCGCGAGCTCTTCCATTCGCCGTTCGTGATGCTCGCCAATCCGGCGCGCCGCGTCGCTCGAGTGGTCTCGCCAGATCCGGAACAGCATCGCGACCGCGCGCGCGAACCGGTTGGCGAGCATGAGCATGCCGAGCACGCCGAGGCGCGCCGCGAACACGACGTAGTCGAGCGGCCCCGCGCTCTCGTGACCGGTCTCGAGGAGACCGCGAGTCGGACGAACGACGTGTCGCAACAGGATGTCCGAGAGCGAGCGCGACGAGCGCCTCGGGTCGCGGGGCGACACCGGATGGAGCAAATGCTCGTACGAGCAGTAGCGATCGTATTGATGGCCGTGCTCGACGAAGACGCGTCCCTCTTCGTAATAAAACCAAGGGGCGAACTCGACGGCGCCGCGCGCGAACGACGCATGCGATTCGAGCTGGCGCACGAATTCTTCTTGCACCGCCGGCCAGTGAAAATCTACGTCGTGGTTGCCCCGGACGATGACCAAGGTGTTCCCGTCGGCGACGAACCGCGCAAGGCTATCGAAGACGGAACCATGGCGTTGAGCCACGCAGCGTAATTTGTAAATCGTGTGATCTTCGGCGCTGCCGAGGCCGTTGGTGACGTCGTCCTCGTCGGGCTCCGTGCCGAGCCCGGAAGACGGCATCGAGATGCTCATGCCGACGAAGTCGACGAAATCTCCGGCGATCACGAGACGCCAGGGACGCGCTTCTTGGCGATGTTCGCGGTACCAATCGAAGAGCCCGGCGAGCTCTTGGTCGCGTCGATCGCTCGACGCTTGTCTCGGCGCCCCCGGTTGAACGTGGTTCACCAGGTCGCTTCCGAGGTGCACATCCGACAGAACGAGGAGGTTGTGGGAAGCCAAGGGAACTCCTCTTCATTCTGCCTCGTCCAGGGCCGCCGCGCCGTCACTGACGACGACATCGTTTCGTCATGGATTGGTCAGCATCGTTCGACCTCCAGCGGAACGAGCGCGCGCGTCGGAGCACCAACGCCCGAGGCCACGCCAAGCAAAGAAAGACCGAAGACGAACATGAAACCTCGTGGACGCAACGCCGTGCGTCGAGCAGCACACTTCGCGTCATCGCGGCGCGGCGTGAGCCGTTCGACGAAGCGCGCATTGCGAGAGGGCCTCCGGCGATCCACATTGAATAACGTGGCCAGACTCGTGTGGCTCGCTCTCTTGATCACGGCGACCGGCATCGCGGGGTGTGGAGCCGCAACGACGGAGGGGCGGCGACCGCCGTCACCCGCGAACGAACAGACGATCCGAGGCGTGCGGGTCAAGGAGCGGCCCCCCAAGCTCATCGCGCCGCCGCCCGCCTACGGGAACAAGATCGTGATGGCCGCTGCTCCGGCCCTCGAAGTCGTGAACTAGCGGATCACGCCGAGGGCTCGCCTCGCTCGGAGTCGAGCGTCTTCCGGACCAACGCGAGCAAGGTCGCGAAGAGGAGCGGCTTTCTGACGAAGCCGACCACCTGGGGCGGCCAACTTCGCTGGGCGAAGGTTGCGCTCGTGAGGATCACCGGGATCTCGCGCCAGCGATCGTCGAGGCGCATGCGCTCGCAGAGCTCCACGCCGTCCATCTTGGGCATTTTGTAGTCGGTGATGACGAGGTCGACGTGGTCCGACCCGAGGAGCTCCAGCGCCTCGTCGCCGTTCGACGCGGTGAGCACGCGGTAACCTTCGGGCTCGAGCAGCAGCTCGAGCACCTCGAGGGTCGCGAACTCGTCGTCGACGAGCAGAAGTGTCGGAAGACCGATGGCCATGCTCGGCTCGGCGGATCAGGTGCCCTCCGGCAAGGGTTTGCGACGAGAAGGACGAATGCCCACTCCGTCAGAAGGCCGGAGTAGCTCTTCGGCGCTCGACGGATCGGTCGACACCTCCATCCCTCGCATCGTGAGAAAAAACTCGCGCGCGGAGAGAGCGTGGTGGCTCGCGCGCTGCTTCACGACGAAGAGAAGCCGGCGAAGGCTCGAGCCCTGCGTCACGTACTCGAGGAGGATCAGGTTCTCCACCAGCGCAGAGATGCCTTCGACGCGCATCTCCATCTCGGGGCCCGAGGGCTTCAGGGTTTCGTCGGTGATCACGGTGGTGATGTTCCTCACGCGAAGCTCGTTCACGAGCGCGGTGACGAAGCGAATCGTCCGGCTCGGGTCGACCGCCGCCTGGCGAAACGCGTCGAGGCTGTCGATCACCAAACGGCGCACGTCGCGGCGGTCGATCTCATGGAACAAGCGCTCGCGGAGTTGATCCAACGTGAACTCGTACGGCGGTTGCCACACGTGCCCGAACTTCTCGTCCAGCAGGTGTTTCCGAAGATCGATCCCGACCGATTGGGCGCCTTGCAAGAATCGCTCGGGCGACTCGTAGAATCCGAAGAGAAGCGTACTTTCCCCGTCCTCCGCGCCCGCGGCGAGAAAATGGGCGGCGAACGTCGTCTTGCCGCTCCCGGCGAATCCGAGCACCATCGACGTCGTTCCTGCAAGAAGTCCGCCGCCGAGGAGCGGATCCAATTCAGTCACGCCCGTGCGGACGCGGACGTC
>DATBBD010000140.1:0-10399 GCA_036271175.1 Polyangiaceae bacterium
GTGCTGATGTCGAACGTCGCGCACGTCGACACACCCAACTATCGCCCCGTCGACCTCGAACGCGTCGACGGCGGTAGCTTCGAGAGCGCGCTGAACGTCGCGATGGCGCGCACGAACCCTGCGCACCTGACGAATCCCGACAGCGCCCTCGCGCCGGAACAAGGCACTGTCTTCGAAGATGCGACCGCGGGCCCGGGTCGCGACGGAAACTACGTCTCGCTCGATCGCGAAGCGGCCAAGGTCGCTTCGAACCACATTCGCTACGACGTCGTGTCGGCGATCGCGTCTGCCGAACTGCGGCAGCTCGCCTTCGCTGCGAGCGACGGAAAAGGATAGGTCTAACCCATGCTCGGTGTGTTCAGTGCTCTCGAAGTCGCGTCCTCCGGTCTCTCTGCGGAGCGCATTCGCATGAACACGATCGCGGGAAACCTCGCGAACGCTCGGACGACCCGCACCGAGAACGGCGGCCCTTACAAAAGGCTCGATCCCGTGTTCGAGGCGGTCGGGCTCGATCGCGATTCGGCGCTCTCCGGTGCCAGTCAGGGCGTCTCGATGGTCCGCGTCGCGCGCATCGCGCAGGACCAACGACCGGGTCAGATGGTCTACGAGCCCGGTCACCCCGACGCGAACGCCGCCGGATACGTCGAGTACCCGAACGTCAACGTCGTCGAGGAAATGGTGAACCTGATCACCGCCTCGCGCGCCTACGAAGCGGGCGTCACGTCGATCGACACCGTGAAGCAAATGGCGAAGTCCGCCATCGACCTCGGACGCTGAGCGCGTTTTCCGGAGCAAGCGGAGAAGACGGCGTGAAGGAGACTCGCTTTTAAAATGGCCATCGACGGCGCCAGCGGCATCCCGCTCATCCGGCCACATACGCCGGAGTACGGGCTTCCCGACGTCGCGCCGTCGACGGAATCCGTCGATGGTTCGTTCAAGGCGGCTCTCGACAGCGCCATCGGCGGCACCAACGCCGACATCAAATCTGCGCAAGCCGCGGGCGAGGCGTTCGCCTCGGGCGCACGCGACGACATTCACGGCACGATGCTCGCTTTGAGCCAGGCCGACATCGAGCTCAAGTTCACGAACAACATTCGCAACAAAGTCACCGACGCGTTCTTCGAGCTCTGGCGCATGCAGATCTAGGGGACACCTGAGCCATGCCCGCGAAACTTCGACAGATTCTCCAGCAATTTACGGCATTTTGGGCCAAGCTCCCGACGGCCAAGCGACTCGCGCTCATCGGCGTCACGGTCGGCGTTCTCGCCATCGGGTCCCTCATCGCGATCGTCGGCACACGCGACCATTTCGCGCCGCTCTATACCGATCTCGCGACGCAAGACGCCGCGGCCATCGTCCAGAAGCTCGATTCGCAGCAAATTCCGCATCGCCTCGACGCGAACGGCACGACGATCCTCGTGCCCGAAGAGCGCGTGCACACGCTTCGGCTCGAGCTCGCCTCGGCGGGCTTGCCGAAGGGCACCGGCGTCGGATTCGAGATCTTCGATCGCTCGCAGATCGGCGCGACCGAGTTCGAACAGCAGGTGAATCTGCGGCGCGCGCTCGAAGGCGAGCTCGCTCGCTCGATCATGACGGTCGACGGCGTGAAAGGTGCGCGTGTTCACCTCGTCCTGCCGGAGCACCGGCTTTTCGCGGTTCGCGAAGAATCCGCTTCGGCTTCGGTGGTCTTGAAGCTCAGCAATCCCGACGCTTTCGGCAAGCGCGAAGTCGCGGCCGTGGTGCACCTCGTCGCAGCGGCGGTTCCCGGCTTGAGCCACGACCGCGTCTCGGTCGTCAGCACCGAAGGTGTGACGCTGCACCGCCCGGTTTCTGACACCACGCAAGGCGGCGGCGAGATGGCGGATCTCCGCGAGGAGCAAGCGCGCACCGTCGCGAGCCAGTTGGAGAACGACGTGCGCGACCAGCTCGAGCGCGTCGTGGGCCCCGGCAACGCGGACGTACGGGTCAACGTGACCCTCGACGCGGCCGCGCGCGAGCGCACCGAAGAGCATTACGACCAGGACAAGGTCGCGCTCCGGAGCGAGCACAAAGTCGAAGAGCTGACGGCGGGCGCCTCCGAAGCGGGCGTGGCCGGCGTTCCCGGCGCGCGCAGCAACCTGCCCGACGCACCCGCGGATTCCGCTCAAGCCAAGGACGACCGCAATAGCGCGCCTCCTGGGCCCGGAAACGGCGTCATCCGGCGGAGCGACACCCGGAACTGGGAAGTGGATCGGGTCACCGAGAAAACGACCACGCCCGCCGGCGGCATCGGTCGTCTGTCGGTCGCGGTCCTCCTCAACGGTAAGTACGAAAAGAACGGCAAGGCGTCGGTTTTCGTCGCTCGAACGCCCGACGAGGTTGCGGCGCTCGATCAGATCGTGAAAAGCGCGGTCGGCTTCGACGCAACGCGCGGCGACGTGGTCGAGCTGAAGAGCGCGGAGTTCGCGCGACCCACGGTGGAGAGCGAAGAACCCGCGAAAGCGCCGCCGCCGTATCGCCGCTACCTGCCGTACGCCGCTGCGGCGCTCGCCGGGCTGTTCCTGCTGTCGATCGTCGTGCTCTCGTGGCGGCGCGGGAAGACGAAGAAGAAGAGCGCCGCGCTCGCGCTGGCTCGGGCGACTCAGGTGCACCCGCTTCCCGCAGGCATGGACGCGCCGAAGGCCGCGCTCCCCGAGTCCGTCCCCGGCGAGGTCATCGACTATCGCGCTCGCGCGCTCGAGCTCGCCCTGAAGGACCCCGCGACGGCCGCCGTAGTCATCCGGAAGTGGCTGAACAACGCGGCCGCGCTGCCCACGTCGGCTCGCTCCTGAGCACGGGTCCAGCGGCAGGCACGCTCCTCGCAAGGAAACGGGACACATGGAGCTCACGGGGCCGGAAAAAGCGGTGCTGCTCTTGCTCTCCCTCGACGAGGTCAGTGCGACACCGATCGTCGCCGAGCTCGAAGCGGGTGAAGTCCGCAAGCTCCGCGAGGTCGCGAGCTTGATGCGCGCGGTACCCACGGCGTCGCTCGACGCCGTTTACGCCGAATTCATCGAAAAAACGCGCGAAGCGGTCGCGGTTCCGAGGGGCGGCGTGCGCTATCTGCGCCGGCTCGCGACGCGCGCGCTCGGCGAAGCCCGCACGCAGGAAATTTTCGTGGATGCGCCGCAAACCGCGATGGAGCGACTCGCGGGCGCCGATCATTCGGCGCTCGCGCTCGTCCTCGAGAACGAACATCCGCAGCTCGTCGCCGCGGTGATTTCGCAGCTCGACACCGAAAAAGCCGCGCGCGTCGTGCAGGAGCTCCCCGAGGCCTCGCGGACGGCGGTGCTCGAACGACTCGGCCGCTTGAACGAGGTCCCCGCCGGGCTCCTCGAAGAGGTCGCGCAGGCGCTGAGCGCCGAACTTCCGCAAGGAGGCGCCGAGGCGTCGATGTCGGTGGATGGCGTCTCGCGCTCGGCGGCTCTGGTTCGCCGGCTCGGCCGCGAAACGGGCGAGATGCTCCTGAGCCAGCTCTCGCAAGACGACTCGACGCTGGCCGCGCAGATCCGAAAAGCCATGTACTCGCTCGAAGATCTGAAGGGACTCGACGCACGGTCGCTCCGCGCGGTGCTCGAGGCGGTGCCCGCCGAACGACTGACGCTCGCGCTGAAGACGGCGAGCGACGGGCTCAAGGAACAAATCTTCCGCAGCATGTCGAAACGCGCCGCCGATCGAATCCGCGAGGACATGGAAATGATGGGAGGCGTGCGCTTGGCCGACGTCGAAGCCGCGCAGCAGGAAATCGTGGAGATTGCGCTGCGCCTCGACGCCGAAGGAACCATCTCGCTCGAAGGATCCGCCAATGCCGTCGTTTAGTCGGCCAAAATCCGAGCGCGCTCCGGCGGCGCGCTTCGAAAACGTCACCCGGGGCAAGCTCCAGGCACCGTCCTGGGTCGCGTCGCAGCTCGGCACCGCGGCGCACCTCCCCGAATCAGCGTCGCTGAAGCCGCCGCCCATCCCCGCCGAGGCACGTGTGAGCGCGTTTCCGGCGGCGCATCCCGCGAACCCAGTGCCCGCCGCGCCGGTGAAGGACTCGCACGGGAGCACTCCAGATTTTCACGCGGTGCGCTCCTCCGACATGCGGACGGGGCTTGCCGAGCGTTTGCCGACGATCCCACCCGAATCGATCCCGCGCCCCGCATCGATCGCTCCGCCCCCGTCCGCGAGCGTGAATCGTGCTCTGGTCGAAGCGTTGGACCACGCGGTCGCTGCGCTCGGCGACGCGAGAAAGAAGGTATTCGACGCCACGGCGCTGGAGATCGTCGAGCTCGCGACGGTCATCGCCCGGCGCGTGATCGGCCGCGAATTGTCGATCGATCCGGGGCTCGTCGAAGGACTGGTGCGCGAGGGCATCGACGCGCTCGGGCAGCACGATCGCCTCGTGGTGCGGCTCGGAAATCGCTTTGCCGAAGCGGGAGAAGCGCTCGCGCGGCGCCTTCAGACGAACGGAACCACCGTCGATCTCGTGCTCGATCCCGAGCTCGACGAATACGGATGCATCGTCGAGACGAATCTCGGGAGGGTCGACGAATCCATCGAGACCCGGCTCGCGACGTTGCTCGAAGCCCTGGAATCCGACTCACGTCCGCCGGGTGCGTAAAACATGCTGGAACGCCTCATCGAAAAAGGCCGCAAGGCGCCGCTGCATTCACCGATCGGCGTCGTGCTCGACGTGGTCGGGCTCATCGTCGAGGTCGGAGGTCTCCGCGCCGCGGTCGGCGATACGCTCACCGTCCACGGCGAAGGCCACGGCGAAGCGACCGTGCTCGAGGTCGAAGTCGTCGGGTTTCGCGCCGGACGACTGCTGACGACGCCGCTCGGCCCCCTCGTCGGAATCCGACCGGGCGCGCGCGTCGAACGAACGGAACGCGGCGCCACGATGGTGGCGTCGCCCGAACTCCTCGGACGCGTCGTGGATTCGTTCGGGCGCGCGCTCGACGGCGGTCCGGAGCCGTCGCCCGACCGCGTCGTGCCGATTCACGCGCCGCCGCCTCCTCCATTCGGTAAGCGGCCGATCGATCGGCCGCTCGCGACGGGAGTCCGCGCGATCGATGGCCTGCTCACGCTCGGCGTCGGTCAACGGATGGGCATTTTCGCCGGCGCCGGTGTCGGGAAAAGCACGCTGCTCGGCATGATTTGCCGTTCTTCGCAGGCCGACGTGAACGTCGTCGGGCTCATCGGTGAACGAGGCCGCGAACTGAACGAGTTCATCCGCAATTCGCTCGGCAAAGAAGGCCTCGCTCGCACCTGCGTGGTCGCCGCGACGAGCGATCAGCCGCCTTTGGTGCGTGCCCGAGGCGCCGAATCGGCGACGGCGATCGCCGAATATTTCCGCGATCAGGGGAAAAACGTCCTGCTCGTCATGGATTCCGTCACGCGCTACGCGATGGCGCTCCGCGAAGCGGCGCTCGCCGCCGGCGAGCCCCCCGCGACGAAGGGCTATCCCCCGTCGGTGTTCGCGGCGCTGCCACGACTCCTCGAACGGACCGGCACCGGCAGCGGCGTGGGCGTCATCACGGCGCTCTACACCGTCCTCGTCGAGGGCGACGACCTGTCGGATCCCATCGCCGATTCGGTGCGTTCGATCCTCGACGGACACATCGTCCTGTCGCGCGACATCGCCCAACGCGGCCATTTTCCGGCCATCGACGTGTCGGCGAGCATCTCGCGGCTCATGCCGGAAATCGCCAGCGAGGGCGAGATGCGGACGGCGTCCGCGGTGCGCCAGCTCATCGCGACGCACCGCGAAGCGCAGGACCTGATCCAGGTCGGCGCCTACGCCGCGGGAAGCGATCCGCGGATCGACGCGGCGTGTGCGGCGATGCCGCACATCGAGAATTTTCTCCGACAAAGCGTCGGCGAACGCACCCCATTCACGGAGACCAAGACCCGCTTGGAGGTGCTCGCTCGATCTTCGGAAAAAGGAGCTAGGAAGTGAGTCCTCGACGGGCCCGGGTGAAGCGCATCATCACGATCCGCGAAAAGCAGCTCGACGACAAAGTGAAGGCGCTGCGGCAGGAGCAACGCGCGCTTGCCGAAGCCACCGAGCGCGCCGAAAACGAACGACAACGGCTCTCGCACGCGACCGCCGAGCGCCAGAAGCTCGAGTCCACCGGCGCCGACGCGAAGAGCTGGCTCGAAGCCGACGAGTGGCTCGCCACGCGCGCCTCGTTGCTCGACAAGGCGCGAAAACACGCCGAAACCGCGACGGTCGCCGTCGATCGCGCGCGCGGCCACGTTCGCGTCGCGCAGATCAACGTGAAGCGCGTCGAGCTCCTTTCCGAGCGCATGGAAGAGCAAGAGCGCACCGTCGTCGAGCGCGCGGCGCAGCGCCTCGAAGACGAGATCGCCGCTCATCGCTTCGAGCAAGCGCTCGAACGCGGGAAGCAGGGCAGCCGATGATCGACGGAAAGATCGGCGCTTCGGGGCCGATGGACACCGCGGCACCTACCTCGTCCACCGAGAAATCCGCGGAGCACACGGCCGAGCAATGGGCCGCGGCGCTCGCGGCGAGCCTTCTCGTGCGTCCGACGGCCCCGCGCACCCTCGGAACGGAGCCCACGGCGGCAGCTTGGCGTGGGGGTGACAGCAATCTGACGCCCGCCGCGAAGGGCGCCGACGCAGGCGCCGCGAACGAGAGCTCGGAAGCTTCTGGCACCGAGCGCATCGCGGTCGTCGTCGACGCGGCGGATCTCGGGCAGCTCTCGATCGCCGTCGATCGTGACGGATCCGGCGTTCGCGTGCAGATTTCCGTGGGAAATGAGCGGGCCGCAGCCGCGCTCGAGCCCGAGCGACTCCGTCTCTTGAACGCCCTTGCCGGGAGCGGCGTCAACGTCGGTTCCGTGACGATCGTCCGCGCCGGCGCGAACGGCACGACCCTTGCGATAGGGACTTCTGCAACGTTGGACGCCGATGGCTCCGACGGGACCGCATCGAACACCGACCGCAAACGGCTCCAGAAAAAAAATCACTTCATCGGGTAACGCATGACCACCTCCCTCACCAGCACTCAAAGCAACGCCGCAGCGGCGTCGACGACGACGTCGTCGTCCTCGGCGGGCAGCCTGCAGAGCTCGCTCGGTGCGAGCGCGAACCTCGGTGAAGCGGATTTCTTGAAGCTCCTGGTGGCGCAGCTCCAAAACCAGGACCCGCTCGCGCCGCAGGACAACACGCAGTTCGTCGCGCAGCTCGCGCAGTTCTCGTCGCTCGAACAGGAAATGGGCATCAACAGCCGCCTCGACACCTTGACGGCGCAGAGCAAAGGCCTCGCGAGTACGGATACAGTCGGGCTGGTCGGACAAGTCGCGACCGCCAACGGCGCGACCGCGACACTCGACGGCAGCGGCGCCGGCGCGGCGATCGACTACACGCTCGGCAGCGCCGCGGCGGACACCAAGATTCAGATTCTCGATTCGTCGGGAAACGCCATCCGCACCATCGACGCCGGCCCGCAACGCGCCGGCCTGACCCAGGTGCAATGGGACGGCAAGAGCGACACCGGCACGCTGCAGCCCGCGGGCACGTACACGGTGGCGGTCTCCGCGACGAACACCGCCGGCGGCGCCGTCGCCGTCGACCAAAACACGACCGGCATCGTTCAAGCCGTGTCGTTCTCGACCGGATCGCCCGTGCTCGAGTTGAACAACGGCGTTTCCGTACCGATTTCCGACCTGCTCGAGGTCGATAGTCCCGCAACAACCCAACAATAGAAAAGGGCTCTCCGAAGGAGGCTTCCATGTCACTGCAAGCAATGTATTCAGGCGTCTCCGGACTACAGGCCGAAACTGAGGCCCTTAGTACCGTCGGCGATAATATCGCGAACGTAAACACCAACGGCTTCAAGAGCCAACGCGACGTCTTCGAAGACGTTCTCGGGCACTCGATCATGGCTGGCAGTCAGTCCGCCATGCCGGGCTCGGGCGTCAAAGTCGGCGCGGTTCAACAGATGTTCACCCAAGGCACCGTGACCAACACGGGTGTCTCGACGGACCTCGCCTTGAACGGCGACGGCTTCTTCGTGGTCAAGGGCGCGGTCGACGGCGTGAGCGGCAACTTCTACTCACGCGACGGCGCTTTCAACATCAACGCCCAAGGCAGCATCGTCAACGCCGATGGACTTCAGCTCCAGGGCTACATGGCGAACGCCGACGGCACGTTCTCGACGAACGTGACGTCCCTCCAGGTCCCGACGACGGCGCTGCAGCCGCACGCGTCGACGAGCATGACCATCACCGCGAACCTGGATTCGAGCAGCGTGGCCCCGACCGCGGCGTTCGACCCCACGAACCCCGGCCAGACCTCGAACACCTCGACGTCGATGACGGTGTACGACTCGCTCGGCACCGCCCACTCGCTCAACGTCTACCTCACGAAGACCGGCGACAATCAGTGGGACTACCACGTGCTCGCCAACGGAGCGGAGATGAACCCCGCCACGACGGGCAACGTCGAGGTCGGAACCGGCTCGCTCACCTTCAACACGAGCGGCGCGCTCGACACCGTCACGACGACCACGCCGATCAGCGTGAGCTTCGCGGGCGCCAAGGCGAACCAGGCGATCAGCCTGAACGTCGGCACTGCGATCACCGGCGCCGGCGGCACCGGCCTCGATGGCATCACGCAGTTCTCTTCGCCGTCGAACGTGTCGAGCCAGTCGCAAGACGGCTACGCCTCGGGCGACTTCTCGGGCGTTTCGGTCGACTCGTCGGGAACCGTCGAGGGTCTCTACACGAACGGCCAGAAGCTCGCGATCGGCCAGCTCACGATCGCGAAATTCCAGAACAACGAAGGCCTCGGTCGCACGGGTTCCAACCTGTGGATCGACACCCGTGACAGCGGCCCCCCGGCGCTCGGCACGGCGGGCAGCGGCGGTCGCGGCGCCATCTCGGCCGGATCGCTCGAAGGCTCGAACGTCGATCTCGCGACCGAGTTCGTGAACCTCATCCAGGATCAGCGGTCGTACTCGGCGGACTCGAAGACGATCACCACCGCCGACCAGATGCTGCAAGAGCTCCTCCAGATCAAGCAGTAATCAGGGTGATTTCTACCTCGTGATGGAGTCGTAAGATGAGCGAGACCGAGTCCTCGGAAGACACACCACGAGAGAAACAAGAGGCTCGGAAGAGCAGCAAAATCGGAAACCTCGTCGCCGTGGCACTCGTCGGGAGTGCCGCGGCCGCCGCGGGAACCTTCGGGGGAAGGCTCATGCACGGGGCGGAACCTCAGGCGAAAGCCGCCGAGGCCGCCGCGGAGGCCAGCGATGCTCCGCCGGCTGCCAGCGTCGCGCTCCCCCAGGTGATCGTCGACGTTCGAGACAAGACGGGCGACGTTCATCACCTCAAGGTAGGTATCTCGGTCGAAACCGGCACGGTCTCCGAAGAGGAGTTCACGAAGCTCCTTCCCCGCGGCCGTGAAGCGGCGGTCGAATACCTGCGCGGCCTCGACTTCGATACCGCGACCGATCCCAAGTCTTTCGAGAAGATTCGAAAGGAACTCGGGGACAAGCTGAAGGACGCCCTTGGCAAAGACCGAGTGAAGCGCGTCGTCATCACCGACTTCGTAGGCCAGTAACCCGAGGCGATCCGCATCTCCCATGTCGCCGGACAGCCTCTCGCCGAAGTTCAAAAGCTTGTCACCACGCATCGCCCCTGGAACGCGACCCCTCGATCTCACCGGCCGTGAACGGCATCTGCGCGCCGCCATGCAAACGATGAGTCGCGTCGCGACTCGGTTCGCGCGCTCGGCCCGGCGAACCCTCCCTTTTCTGGTACGGCGACGAGCCAAGCTCGAGCCGCAACCCGTGGCCGTCGCCGACGTCGTCGGCACTGAAGCCACGGATGGTCCATTGTTCGAGGTTGCCCTCGAGGTCGCCGGGAACGGCGGCTGGGCGAACCTGCTCCTCGACTCGGGCGCCATCGGGCTCGTGCTCGACAGCGCGCTCGGCGGCAAAGAAGAAACGGCGTCCGCGCCCACCGGTGAGTTGACGCTCGCCGAGCGCGCCCTCGTCGGGAGAATTGCGCGCTCTTTGGCCGAGGATTTCGCCGCGGCGATCCGCGACGAGTGCGGCATCGATTTCGCGATCACGGTGCAAAAGAGCATCGCGCAAGGCGACCGGCGAGACGCGCCGGGGGCCGACGGGCTCCGCGTCGAATGCCGGATCGAACCGGTTCCCGGCAGCCCCGCCGTCACGATCAGCATCGGCGCCACGGCGCTCGAGTCCGCGGTTCGCGAACAAGAAGAAACAGAGCCATCGAGCGGCGACCCTCGCATGGGGGAAGCCGTGCGCGACGTTCCCGTCGAGGTGGTCGCCGAGCTCGGCAGCGTCACGCTCGGTCTCCGCCGCGTGCTCTCCCTGCGAGTGGGACAAGTCGTTCGCTTG
>DATBBD010000141.1:0-2500 GCA_036271175.1 Polyangiaceae bacterium
GGACGACTTCGGCGCGTCGGGGGGCGGACTCGGCGTCGTTTGGCGAGCCTGCGCGCGCTCGAGCTCGAGCGCCGTCCGGAGCGCGGCGATCGCCGCGGCGCTGTCGCCGAGCGCCTCGTACACGCCGCCCAATTTTTCGAACGCGAGCGCGGCGCGCGGAAGCTCCACCGGTTCTTGCGTACAGCGCACGCGGAGCGCCTCGGCCCGCGATCGGAGGACCTGCGCGAGCTCCTCGTCCTCGTGGTGCGCGCGGAACAACTCGACGAGCTGCTCGGCCGCGCGCAGGTTCAGCGGATCGCGCTCGAGCGCCGCTTCGAGCAACCGCACCGAGCCGGGTTCGTTCCGGAGCGCGTGCATTTGGACGCGCGCCGCTTCGGTGAGCCAATGGCTCGCCGCGACGTCCTCGCTCGTGCGTTCGGCGGCGGTGATCAGCAGCGACGCGTAGACCTTCGGGTCTTCCGCCGTCTCCCGGTACACCGAGAACAAGGTCTCGTGATCGTAGGGCCTGTCGACGAGGCGCTGGATGAACGGATCTCGTTCGGCAAGGTTCATTCGGCTTCCCCTCGGGCGGACGCACGGGTAGCACAAACACGCACAGGGTGGCAGCAGCGCATTGGGGCACCCCGTCACATTCGCTCCGACGGCGCGTGACGAGGTGCGCCAAAGCGTCGCTCGCGAAACACGGAATGTGGAGTCGCCGAGCGGCGTTGGGTGCCCGCGGGTTCGGACTTCGCCCGTGATAGTGAGTGGGGCCTGATGACCGTGTACCGATATGTCCGGCGTGCGTCGACCGAGTCGCCCGCGCCTCCGGTCGTCGCTCCCGTCCAAGTCACGCTGACCAACGCCGCGTTGAAAGCCGAGCTCGATCGGACCATGGCCGGGCTCGGCTACGACTTCGAGACGGCGAGCGAACCCGAGGCAACCCTGCCGCTCGCGTTTCCGTCTCAAGAAACGCGTCTCGCGTCGGCGAATCACGCAGCAATGACGGACACCGCGTCGCTCGACGACGCGGTCGACGACCGACCGACGGCGCCGCGGCCACCGCCCCTCGCGGAGTCACTCGGTCGCGACGCGCCCCTCGATACGCCGGATCTTTCACTCCCGTCGCTCGACGAACGGCGCGCGAGTCCGCTTCTCGCGACACCGTCGCTTTCCGGAGCGCCGTCGCTGGGGGTCGGCGCGCCCGCCGGGGTTCGGCCTGCGACGCCCGCAGCGGCGCACGGCGTTCCGCGCCTCGCGCCGGACGCGGCGTTCCTCGTCACGGACGCCGAACGCGACGCGCTTCCCGAGGTGGGCGCCCGTACCAGGGCCAAGGTCGTCGTCGGCGCTCTGGTGCTCGCGGCGGCCGTGCACGCCATCGTCGTGACGAGCGCCTTCGTCCCCGACGACTACCTTCACCTGTACGCGAGCATCGCGCACGCGCCGGCTCGTTTCCTGACCGAGCTCGACCTCGGTGAAACATTTCCGCTCGTGCGCATCTTCTATCTCGTCTTCGAACGGGTGTTCGGTGCGCACCCGTTTCCGTTTTTCCTCGTCGCGCTCGTCGCACACATCGTCTGCGTCGCGCTCGCGGCGCGGCTGCTCCTTCGCGTGACGTCGCGCCCACTCCTTTCATGGACCTTGGCCGTTCTCTGGGGTGCGGGCGCGGTGCAGCAAGGTTCCCTCGATTCGTTCGCGGCGTTCGGCAACGTGCTCGCCACCATTGCCGGCGTGCTCGTGCTCGGCGAAGTCGTCCGCGCGCACCCGCGGCGCCCGTCGAGCGACGTCTCCGCGACGGCGGCGCCGTGGAGCGCGCCCCCTGAAACCGACCCAACGTCGGACCAGGAGCGCGACACGCCATGGAACGCGGGGTCTGCGGTAGCCAAAACACCGTCGACCGCCTCGCTCGTTCGAGGCGCCGCGCTGCTCGTCGTCGCGTCGCTTTCGGCGCCATCCGGCGTCGCGATCTCCATCGCCACTGCCGTCGCGCTCGCGCTCGGTGTCCCAGCAGGGCCGTCGCGCGTTCGCGCGCTCCGCGTCGCGGTGCCGATCGCTGGGGTGGCGCTCGCCGGCTATGTGACCCTCCGAGTGGTCGGACCGGCGCCGATCGGCAAATTCTTTCCGGGGATCCCGCTGTTCTTCGCCTACGTCGCGTGCTCAGCCGGAGATCTACTGTTCGGCCCCCTCGTCGCGATGGCCCGCGGCGGCGGTCGAGCTGGGTTCGTGGAAGAGCCGGGAGGCGCCGTCGGCCTTTCGGTCGTCGCGCTCCTCGCCTGTCTCGTTTTTTTTGGTTGGGTGTTCTGGCGCGGAAGCGACCGAGTGCGGCGTTCGGTGCGCGCACTCCTCGCGGTGCCGCTTTGCCTCTACGCGCTCGCCGCGTTCGACGGCGCGAGCCTCCTCTCTTTACGCGGCGCGGCCGCCGTCGCCGTGCGCCCCGAGTGGCACTACCCGGGGACGCTGGCGCTCGCGTTCGCACTCGCCGCGGCGTTCACGCTGGTGCGATTTCCGGAAGGGACTCCCC
>DATBBD010000142.1:0-22712 GCA_036271175.1 Polyangiaceae bacterium
AAGCCTTCGATCAAATCCGACCACACCTTCTCGGCCGTGATGATTCCCTGCTCGGCGCGAGCGATCGGCTCGGCGTACGACGCGAGCCCTTCGTTGAACCACGGGTGATTCGGATACAGATCGGGGAACGCCACGTGAATCAGTTCGTGCGCGACGACCCAATCATCACGCACGACGGTCGACGGCGCGACGTCCGTGCCGATGCGGACGAGAACCGACGCGCCTCCTCCGCCCAGAGTCACACCGCGCGTTCCCTGCGCGGTTCCCGGAGCAAAAAACAACGTGAGCCGATCGTCGAGCGGGCGACCGAAATAGGCCGTCACCGCGTCGAGCGACGCTTCCACCCATTGGCGCAACGCGGGCACGGAAAACTGACTTCCCGGAGCGATGACGACCGTCGTTCCCGACGACCCGATCGATTGCGCGGTGAACGGGCCGAACGACGCGAACGTGGATTCGTCGAACGAGTCGAACGACGCTTCATACGTGTCGGCGACCGACGCCGCCGGTCGCAGCGCGGTCACGAACGGGAGCTCCGCCGAGCTGACGTGAACGCGATATTTGCCGTCTTCGGGCACCATTTCCGGATGGGCGAGCCACGTCGAAGGCGGCGAGAACGCCACGCCGCCGAGCAGGATGGCGTCCTCGGCGTCGTGGACCTGTTCGGCCGCTTTGCGAAGATGAACGTGATAACGGACGCGACACGGCGAAGCGCACCCCGCGCTCCAGTTCGCGTCCGTCATCGCGAACGGCGTGAATGCGTTCCCTCGTTGCACCGCGAGGCCGTCGATGAACGGCATCGCTTCGTCGTCGAACACCAGCGCACCGCCGAGCGGGCCTGCGAACGCTGCCTCCACGTCGAGCTCGACGTTCTGCCCGACCTGCACGTCGTACGACCAGCTCGCTGGCCCGATCGACGGGGTCGCCCGCGACCTGACCGCGGGCGCTTCACGCGGAACTACGGGCGTCGGCTGCGAAACGCCGCGCGCATGCGGGGTGCACGACGCGAACGACAATGCGCAAACGGCGAGCGTCGCGGTGGTCGCATCGCGTCGCGTTCTCGAACAGAATGCGCGCCGCCTCGTAACGCCGTGCGGAGTCATGCGTATCCAAACCACGGTGTTTGCGTTTTTTGCAAGCCGAGTGGGAGAATACGAAATGTCGAACCAGGCCGCTTCGCTATTACATGTCGTTCGCGCGCGAGCGCTGTCGGTGCTCGAGAGCTTGGAACCCGTCGCGATGCTGCTCGCTCGGCTCGCGGTCGGACTTCTTTTCGAATCCACCGGTTGGGGAAAGGTGCACAACATCCCCAAGGTCACCGAGTTCTTCGTGAAGCTCGGCATTCCGTTTCCGGGGTTCCAGGCGGTGCTCGTCGGGTGGAGCGAGCTCCTCTGCGGGACCGCGCTCGTCATCGGCCTCTTCACGCGCCTGGCGACCATTCCGCTCATCGTCAGCATGGTCGTGGCCATCCTCACCGCGAAGCTCGCCGACATCCACGGCGTGTTCGACCTCGTCGGCCAGGACGAGTTCACGTACCTGGTCATGCTCATCGTCATCGCAGTGGTAGGGCCCGGCAAATTTTCGCTCGACCGGCTCATCGCGCGCCGCCTCGACGAGGCCGCCTGAACGGCGCCCGACAAGACCGGTTAGAAACACGCCCATCCGGGCCTGGGTGGGGTACGGTCCCGTTCGGTTTTTCGTCACGACCCCTCTCCCGCTTTCTCGGGCACCCGGCCCAGGGTCTGTCGTAACAATCGCTGGCTCATCGACGTATGCCCCTAGAAGACCCGGACAGTGACGAGTCGCTCATGGCCCTGTACGTGGCCGGCGACCGACGGGCGTTCGAGCGGCTTTTTGCTCGGATAGCACCGAAGATTCACGCTTTTTTCCGCCGGGCGTTCCGGGACGAAATGGTCGCGGACGAGCTCATGCAGATCACGTTCTTGAATGTCCACCGGGCGCGAGCCACCTACCGACCCGAGCTACCGCTTCGGCCCTGGCTGTTCACGATCGCTGCCCACGTCCGCCGCGACGAATGGCGAAAGCGGTACCGCCTCGCCGAAGACGCCGGGGAAGACGCGCTCGCCGCCGCCGAGCAGTCGCGCGCAGTGGCCGCCGCGGAGCAACGCGACGCCGCCGAGGACCGAGCTGCGGTCGTGCGGCGCGCCCTCGATTCGCTGTCCGAGATCCAGCGTGTCATCCTTCAGCTGCACCGCTACGAAGGCATGACCTACGCCGAGATCGCGCAGACGCTGGGCAGCACGCCGGGTGCGGTTCGACAGCACGCGTTTCGTGCGTACGAAGATCTCCGAACGCGTCTCGGCGACCTGCTCCGCGATCCTCCCGCGACCGGGGGACCTCCATGAGCGCCCACATCGGTGACGACGCGGCAGAGATCGCCGCGCTGCCGGAGCTCGACGCGGAGCGACTGGCGGCGTACGCGCACGCGGCGTCGTGCGCCGAATGTGCCGCGCGCCTCGCCGAAGCCGAAAGCCTGCTCGCGTTGATCGACGCTGCCCCCTTGCCCGCACCGTCCGCGCAGGTGTTGCAACGCACGATGAACGCCGTGCTCGCGGAGTTCGACGCCGAAGATCGGGTGTACGCCGCCGCACGATCTCGATCGCAAGCGCCGGAGCGAATGCGACCCAGCGTACGACCGGGCGTCACGAAGGCGCCGCCTCGCCGTGGCCTCGTCGCGGCGGCGGCCGCGGTGGTCGTCTCGGCGTTGTTCGCGCTCTTCGATACTCATGCGGGGCAGCTCGCGTTTTCGGCGGGCATCGATTGTGGGCTCAAGGAGCTCGTGTTCGCCGCCGGCGCGGTGGGGCTCGGCTTTGCGGTTTCGAAGGGCCGCTGGGGCGCGCTCCCCGTCGCCGCGCTCGGAGCATGGGGCGCGCTCGCGGGGCAAGCCTATTTGCGGTTTCAGTGCCCGGCGAGCCACGACGCGCCGCACGTCTTCGCATTCCACTTTCTCGGCGTGCTCGTGGCCGCGCTCGTCGGTCTGATGCTGCAACCGAGGCCGTCCACGTCGGCGGCGTAGTGCATCGATTCATGCGACTCGATGCACTCCATGACAGTCAGCGCCGTCGCTTCCGCGGTCGTGCGGAGTGCGGGCCCACCTCGCGCTCGCGTTCGTAGATGCGAAGCGTCGCGATCGCGAGCGACATGAGCACCGGACCGACGATGAGGCCGCCGAGGCCGAACACCTCGACGCCGCCGAACAGCGCGATGAACGTCACCAGCGCCGGCACCGCCTCGTCCCCGACGAGCCGCGGCCGGATCACGTAATCGCACGCGCCGATCACCAGCGCCGAAGCCCAGACGAGCTCGATGACGCCGCCGGCAGGGTGCCCCGTCGCGATCAGAAAAATCCCCGCCGGCAGCCAGACGATGATCGTGCCGACCGCGGGGATCAGCGACGCCAGCGCCGTCGCGATCCCGAAGAACAGCGGCTGCGGCACGCCGGTGATCCAGAAACCGATCGTCGCAAAAAGCCCCTGCGCCAACCCGGTCACGACCGTGCCGAGCAAGGTGGTTCGGCCGACGCGGCGAAACTCCTCGAGGAGCGCGCGCGTATACTCGGGGCGAAGCGGCGACAGCACTTCGAGCTCCGACGCCATGCTCCCCCAGTTCCGGAGCACGAGGTGCATCGTGAGCGCCGTGAAGAACAACCCGAGGAGGCTGCTCGCGGTCGCGGACGCGAGCGCGGCGGCGACCGCCGTCGCGCGCGACGCGAGATTCGCCCCGGCGTCGCGCAGCTTTTCCGTCACTTCGTCCGGCGAAAACCCGAGCTTCGACAAGTAGCCGGGGAGCGACTGGAAACGGGCCGTCAGCGCGCCCCCAGGGCCCAGTTCCGCGACCAACGTGCGCGACAGCGCCACGGCGCGAATCACGAACATCGAGACGAAGCCGGCGAACGCGCCGATGATCACCAGAATGCAGCCGAGAACCGTCGCGATCGACGCGAAAACGGGCCGGTCGGTACGCCGCGCGATCACGTCGTAGAGCGGTTGCACGATGAAGCCGGTCAGGGTCCCGAGGAGCAACCCGGCGGCGAGCGGGAGCGACAGCCACGCGATCGCCGCGATCGCCGCGATCGCCGCCCACTCGAGCGCGCGCTGTTCTCGCGCGCCCGATGTCTGAAGCTCGTGGGGCCCTTGCGGCGGTTCGTCGGGGCCACGCATCGGCGACGAGTCTAGTGCTGACCCGTGAGCCATGGTAGGACGCGCGTCATCTTGATGCCTTCAGTCACCGTAGTCGGCGACCCGGAAATCGAAGACGGCGCCGTGATCGTGCGCGTCGTCGTCGAAGACCCCAGCCGCACCGACGACCCCGGCGGCATTTTCATTTGCCGCCTGACCGCGTTCGACGAAGTCTCGGTCGAGACGTTTCCGCGCGGCCAAACCCCGTCGTCCGACGGTGAGCACCGCGCCGACGCTGCCGAAGCCGCGCTGAAGTTCGCCCGCTCGAACCGCGAACAATTCAAAGAGCTGTTCGCTCAGCTTCGCCCCGTCTGAGTCAGCGAGCCCGGGCGAGCCGGATCCCGGACATCTGCCAGCGAGCGGCGGGTGGGAAGAAATTCCGGTACGTCGCGCGGAGGTGACTGCGCGGCGACAGACATGAACCGCCGCGAAGGACGATCTGGTTCACCATGAATTTCCCGTTGTACTCGCCGAGCGCACCGGCCACCGGCGCGAACCCCGGGTATTCGGTGTACGGGCTCCGCGTCCAGGTCCACGTCGCGCCGAACAGCCCCTCGTCGTCGCGCGTGCGCACGACGGGAACGAGCACCGCGTCGTCGACGAACTGGCCGTCGAACGGCCGCTCGCGCGCGACGATTTCCCACTCGAACTCGGACGGCAGCCGCGCCCCGGCCCAGCGCGCGAACGCGTCCGCCTCGTAGTAGCTCACGTGAGAAACCGGCGCGTCGCGCTCGAGGGGCGTCCAGCCGTAGTGCGAAAACGACCACCACGCGCCGTCCCGACGCTCCCAATAAAGCGGCGCGCTCCACGCTTCCGCGCGCACCGTCGCGAAGCCGTCGGAGAGCCACAACTCGGGCCGACGATACCCGCCGTCCTCGACGAAGTCCGCGAACTCACCCGCCGACACACGCGCCCCAGAAATCGAAAATGGGTCCAGGTAAACGCGGTGCCGGGGCCCCTCGTTGTCGAAGGCGAAGCCCGAACCCGCATGCCCGACTTCGAAAACGCCGCCTTCATGGGGGAGCCATCCGCGGGACGGAACGGGGCTCGCCGCGTTCGTCGCGATCGGCGGGCGCCGAGCGTACGCGGGCCCGAGCGGGTTCCTCGAGAGCGCGTGCAGAATATCGGTGAGGATCAGCTCTTGGTGCTGCTGCTCGTGATGAAGCCCGAGCTCGACGGTCGCGAGCAGCGCCGGCACGACGTCTTTTTCTCGCCCGCTTCCCCGCAATAGCGCCGCGGCCACCGCGTCGTCCACCACCCGCCGATAGTCGTAGACCTCGCGCACCGTGGGCCGCGTCAGAAGGCCGCGCTCGGGGCGTGGGTGCCGTGGACCCACGGCCTCGTAGTACGAATTGAAGAGCGTCGCGTACGCTTCTCGGTGACGGCGATACCCGGGCACGAAGCGCTCGAGCACGAACGTCTCGAAGAACCAGGTCGTGTGCGCGAGGTGCCACTTCACCGGACTGGCGTCCGGCATCGACTGAACGACGTAGTCCTCGGTCTCGAGCGGTTCGGCGAGCGACGCAGTGAATCGACGAACGGCCGCGAAGCGCTCGGCCAGCGCTTCCGGGCTCGACCCCGCGTCGCTCGAGCTCACGGACAGTTCCCCTCGTCGACTCGCCAGAGCGCGTCGAGGAACCATTTCTTCTCGTCGGTAAAGTGCGCGACCTCGGTGAACCCCGCGTCGCGGGCGAGCCGCGACACCTCGGCCTCGTCGTATTTGCACGAAATTTCGGTATGAATCGGCTCCCACGCCTCGAACTCGTAGCGGCGCCGCCCGACCCGCACCGATTGCCGGCGCGTGCTCATGAGGAAGCTCTCCATGCGCCGTTCGCTCGGCGAGAACGTCGAGTAATGGCGGAAGCCCGCGAGTTCGAAGGTGCCGTCGAGCTCGCGATTGATGCGACGAAGGAGATTCAGATTGAACGCCGCGGTGACGCCCGACGCGTCCGCGTACGCCGCCTTCAGGAGCTCGATCTCCTTCAACAGATCGAACCCGATGAGGACGTGATCGCCGGGACGGAGGCCGGCGCGGAGCCCGCGCAAGAATTCGCGCGACGCTTTGCCGTCGAGGTTGCCGATGTTCGAACCCAGAAACAGCACCAAGCGATGCCGATCGGTGTCGCGCTCGGCGAGCCATCGAACGCCATCGGTGTATTCGGCGACGACGCCCTCGGCCGAGAGATCCGGCAAGTGTCCGGTACAAGCGTCGAGCGCGGCGAGGAGCGCATCTTCGGAGATGTCCAGCGGCACGTAACGCACGTCGCACGACGCTTGCCGGAGTTGTTCGAGCACGAGCCGCGTTTTTTCACCGTTGCCCGCGCCGAGATCCACGACGTCACACGAGCCGCCGGTGAACGGCGCGACCATCCCCGCCGCGTGACGGCGCAAGATCTCGCGCTCGGTGCGGGTCGGATAGTACTCCTGCAAGGTCATGATTTTCGCGAAGAGCGCGCTGCCGTACTCGTCGTAGAAGTACATCGACGGGAGCGACTTCGGGACGCGGCCGAGACCGTCGTGCACGTCGCGCTCGAAGCGAGCTTCGTTCGACTCGGTGGACTTGGTGATGGAAACGATGGAGTGCGGGCTCCGAGCTCCGAGGGAACGCGGCGTTTCGGCGAGCGTGGCAAAACCCATGCGGCCCTACATAAGGCGAACTCGAGCCTTGCAAAGGGTTTTATTGCGGGAGGGTCCGGTTCCGACCAAACGAGGTGACAAAACCGCATTTCGCCGCGTAATACCGTCCCACCGAGCGCACGTGCGCGCCTCGACCGCATCGGCGTCGGGTGGCACGTGGTACTGAACGCCCCATGCACGTGAACGGCGCCTCAGAACGCGTCGCCACCTCGACGCGTTGCGGCCTCTGCGGCAGCGACGGCGGCCCCTGGCATGTCAAGTACGGCTACCCCATCTTGCGGTGCCGGAGCTGCGGCAACGCCTTCGTTCCGGCGTCGCTGGTCCCGACCGATCTCGAGGGGCTCTACGCGCCGGACTACTTCGAAGGCGGACAAGAGACCGGTTACCCGAGCTATCTCGCCGACGCGGCGATCCTCGAAAGGAATTTCTCGAGCCGTCTCGATCGCATCGCGAAGCTCGGGCCGAGCGGACGCCGTCTCCTCGACGTCGGCGCGGCGTACGGGTTCCTGCTCAAGGTGGCGCGCGAAACCGGATGGGACGCCTCCGGCGTGGAGATCGCCGCCGAATGCGCGCGACAAGCTACGATCAACGCGGGCGTCCCCGTGGTCGCGGGCGATTTTCTCGACGTGTCCATCGCGGGCGCTTTCGACGTCATCGTCATGTTCGACGTCATCGAGCACTTTCGCGACCCCCAGCGCGCGATCGTCCGAGCGCGCGACCTGTTGCGCCCCGGCGGCCTGCTCGTCATAGAGACCGGCGATCTCGCGACGCCATGGGCGAAGCTCCTCGGCGCGCGCTGGTACTTCCTCGATCCGCCACAGCACCTCTTTTATTTCTCGAAGAGCGGCCTGACGGAGCTGCTCCGGAAAAACGGGTTCGGCGAGGTCACCGTCCAGCGACCCGGGCGCCTCGTGAGCGCCACGAACATCCTCTTCAAGCTCGCCGCGGGCGCGCCACCAGGGCCGCTCCGGCGCGTCTTGTCGGCGGCAGCCAAGGCCGCGGTGCCGGGCCACGCGTACTTGAACTTCGGCGATTGCATGCTCGTCGCGGCGCGCCGGGCGTGACGCTTTGCGATCATCAGCCGCCGATTGTGAACCGCGGGCCTTAGAACTAAACAACGCGGCCCATGCCAGAAGACGCCCCATCGCGTCCCTCCGCTCGCGCCGCCCTCCGATATCGCGACTTTCGACTCTTTCAGATCGGACGGTTTGCAGCGGTCGTCGGCACGCAAATGGTTTCGGTGTGCGTGGGGTGGCAGCTCTACGATCTCACCCGTCGTCCCATCGACCTCGGTTATGCGGGGCTCGCGCAATTCTTGCCGGCGTTCTTGCTCGCGCTTCCGGCGGGGCAACTCGCGGACCAATTCGATCGACGGCGCATCTTGTCCGCGTGCCAAGCAATCTACGCCTTTTGCGCGCTGTCGCTCATCGTCGTCATCGCGTCGAAGACGAAAGAGGCGTGGCCCGTTTACGCCGTCCTCGTCCTGTTCGGCGCGGGCCGCGGCTTGAGCGGTCCCTCGGGGCAGGCTCTCATGCCGGATCTCGTCCCGCCGGAACATCTCGCAAACGGCATCGCTTGGGGCATGTCGGTGTTCCAGATCGGGACCATCGTCGGTCCGGCGGTAGGCGGCCTCGCGTACGCCGCGGGCGGAGCGGCGGCAGCGTATGCGTCCGCGGTCGCGCTCTTCGCCGTCGCGTTGGCGATGTTCGCCGCCGTGCGCTCGAAGCCGTCGCGTGAAAAGAGGTCGGCGCCCACGCTCGCGTCGCTCCTCGCCGGCGTCCGGTACGTCCGAGAAAAAATGGTCATCCTCGGCGCGCTCTCGCTCGATCTGTTCGCCGTGCTCCTCGGCGGCGCGACGGCGCTCTTGCCGGTCTACGCGCGCGACATCTTGCATGTTGGACCGTCGGGGCTCGGCGCGCTCCGGAGCGCGCCCGGCGTGGGCGCGTTGCTCATGGCGCTCGTCCTTGCCTATCGTCCGCTGGGCAGGCGCGCCGGCCTCACGATGTTCGGCTGCGTCGGGCTGTTCGGCGTCGCGACGATCGTCTTCGGCGTGTCGCGGAGCTTCTCGCTGTCGCTGGCCGCTCTGGTCGTCCTCGGTGCGTCCGACCTCGTCAGCGTCGTCGTGCGTCACACCGTCGTTCAGTTGTCGACGCCGCCGGAAATGCGCGGCCGTGTCAGCGCCGTCAACGTCCTCTTCATCGGCGCATCGAACGAGCTCGGCGAGTTCGAGTCCGGCGTCACCGCCGCGTTCTTCGGGGTGGTTCCCGCGGTCGTGCTCGGCGGTGTGGGTACCTGTCTGGTGGTCCTCTCGTGGGCCTGGCTCTTCCCGTCGCTCCGAAAGGTCGACCGCCTCGAAGCCGCGACTTATTGACCCGCGCGAGGCGCTTCCGGCTTACGGAAGACGCGAGCTATACGGATTTTGCGCAAGTGGTTGGCGAAGTCACGAGTGGACCCGAGCGTGGTAAGTTGGTAATTCCGGTTTTCCTAGTCCGACCGGTTTGTGCGGCGCGCCAGACCGACCTTCATGATCACTCTCCAGAACGTCTCGCGATCCTACGGAATGGGCGCGGGCGCCGTCCCCGCTGTTCGCGACGTCTCGCTGACGATCGAGCCCGGCTCATTCGTCACCGTCGTAGGCGCGAGCGGTTCCGGAAAAAGCACGCTCCTCCATCTCATGGGCGCCCTCGATCAGCCGACCGCCGGCACCGTGCTCATCGAGGGCAAGGACGTCGGTGCGATGAACGACGACGAGCGGACGTTGCTCCGGCGCACGCGCATCGGTTTCGTCTTCCAGTTCTTCAACTTGCTCCCGACGCTCACCGCCGTCGAAAACGTCGCCCTGCCGGCGCGGCTCGCCGGCGAGAGCAGCGGTAAGACTCGCGGGCGCGCGCAGAGCCTGCTCGAACGCATCGGGCTCGGTGCCCGCGGCAATCATCGACCCGACGAGCTCTCGGGTGGCGAAATGCAGCGCGTCGCGATCGCTCGCGCGCTCATGATGGATCCGCCGGTCCTCCTCGCCGACGAGCCCACCGGCAATCTCGATTCCGCGACGGGGAACGCGATCCTCGAGCTCTTGCGCGGCGCCGTCGACGCCCACCGCACCGTCGTCCTCATCACGCACGATCCGTCGATCGCTCGGCGCGGGAACCGCGTGCTCACCATGGGCGACGGCCAGCTCATCGGCGACGAGGCGGGGTCGCCGAGCGTCCCACCGAGGTCGTCGCCGTGATGCCCGCGACGAGCACGCGTTCCTGATGCTGGCGCTCTTTCGCGAGATCAGCCTGCGGCACTGGGCGCGATCGCCGCTGCGCTCGCTGCTGGTGATGCTCGGCATCGCCCTGGCCGTCGCGCTCTACGTCGCGACACAGACCGCCGCGAACAGCATGCTCGCGTCGTTCCACGAATTCGTCGCGCGGGTGTCGGGCCGCGCCGATCTGACGATCGAAGGCGGCGGCGTCGGGGTTCCCGGCGATCTGCTCTCCGACGTGGCGGACGTCCCCGGCGTCGCGCATTCGGCCTCCACCGTCGAAGTCAGCGCGCAAGCACCCGAATACGGCGAGTCCATCCTCGTGCTCGGCGTGGATTTTTTGGGGGATCCACACTTTCTCCCGTTCTCCGTCCAAGAAGGCGACCATCGCGTCATCGAAGATCCCCTCGCCTTCGTGAACGATCCGACCGCGATCCTGGTCGCACGCCGTTTCGCGACTCGTCACTCGCTCACGAAGGGTAGCCGGCTCCGTCTGCTCACTTCCGACGGCCCGAAGGACTTTTTCGTGAAGGGCGTCCTCGAAGACAGCGGCGCTGCGGCGTCGTTCGGCGGGCAGCTCGCCGTCATGTTCCTCGACGCGGCGCAGGTGTCGTTCGCCCGCGGCACCTTCGTCGATCGCATCGACGTCTCCGTCGACAAGGGTGCCAATCTAGAAACCGTCCGCGACGCGCTCGTGAAGCTCGCCGGCCCCAGTCTCACCGTGGAGCGCCCCGACCGCATGGGCGTCCGCCTCCGCGCGCTCGCGGCGCCGCTCGAAGGCGCGCTCGGGCTCTCGGCGTTTCTCGCGCTCCTCGTCGGCGGGTTCCTAGTCTACAACGCCGTCGGCGTGGCGGTCGCGCAGCGGACGCGCGAGATCGGCACGCTCCGCGCGCTCGGCGTCACTCGGCGCCGCACGGTGCAGCTCTTCTGCATCGAGGCGATGCTCCTCGCCGCGCCGGGCATCGCGCTCGGACTCGTGCTCGGACAGAGCCTGGCGCGGTATTCCACGGAAACCACGATGAAGGCCCTGTCGCGCCTCGCGACGGCGATGCCGGATCTCGAACCGCACCTCACCTGGGACGTCGCTGCCGGCGGCATCGGCGCGGGCCTCCTCACCGCGGTCCTCGCCGCGTGGTGGCCGGCGCGCCGCGGCGCTTCGGTCGATCCGGCGATCGTGCTCCGCGGCTCGTCGACCGTGGAGCGGACGCGACTGCCGCTCGTGCCGATGCTCGTCGGCAGCGTCGTCCTCTTGAGCCTCGCGTGGACGCCGTTTTTTCAGGGCTCCGAGCTCGGCGGCGGCCTCGCCCTCACCGCGACGGTGCTCGGCGCGGCGCTGGCCACCCCAGCGCTCATGGTCGGTCTCCGGCGCGCGCTGGTCGGCGGCGTCGAAGCCGTCCTCGGACTACCGGCACGGCTCGGCCTCGACTACGTCGCGCGCACGCTCGGACGGAGCACCGTGAACGTGCTCGCGCTCATGGTCGCCGTCGGCATGAGCGTGTCGGTCGGCGGCTGGCTCTCGTCGATCGAGCGCTCGATCGGCAGCTGGGTCGACGAAATCGGCATCGCCGATCTCACCGTGACCCTGGGCTCGCCCATCATCGATCGCCGTCACGTGCCGCTCAGCACGGACGCCGCGGACAAGATCGCGAAAGTGCCGGGCGTCGACCGCACCCAGTCGTACCGGATCATCGACGAACCCGCGCTCGGGAAATCGTTTCGCCTCGTCGCGACGGACACCGACGTCTTTCTCTCGGAGGCGGGCCGGCGCGGAAAAGCGTGGCTCGTCGTCGACGGTGCGCCGCTCCAGCCCGGCGAGCTCACGGCGCGCCCGCGGATCTTGCTGAGCGAAAATGCCGCTCGGCGTTTGCATCTGAAAGCCGGTGATTCGCTCACCTTGCATACCCCGAAGGGCGACGTGGCGTTCGAGGTGCGCGCGGTCATCGTCGACTACACGTCGGAGACCGGCGCGGGGTTCATCGATCGCCGATTCTTCTCGCAATACTGGGGCGACAGCGCAGTCGACGGCGTGTCGATTTATCTGAAGGACGGCGTCAACGACGACAAGGTCGCCGACACCGTGCGAGCCGCGCTCGGCGGCGCCGGTTCCGTGTTCGTGACCAAGACGACCACCGTTCGCGAGCAGCTCGTCGACTCGCTCCGTCAAACGTTTTCCTATTCGCGCTCGGTCGAGCTCGTGACGTTGCTCATCGCGCTGATGGGCGTCATCGGTACCATGGCCGCCGCGGTCATCGATCGCGCCCGCGAGATCGGCATGCTCCGCGCGATCGGCGCGACGTCTCGCCAGGTGGCCACGTCGATCATCGTCGAGGCTGGTTTTCTTGGGTTTTGCGCGGTCGTCGGGGGCGCCGGGTTGGGCGTCGTGGCGTGTAAATTGTTCCTACGCACCATGGTCGCCACCGACATGGGCTGGCACCTCGACTTCATCTTCCCGTGGGGCGCTACGGCGCGCATCGGAAGCCTGGTCGTCGCGACGTCCGCGCTCGCCGGCGGCTTGCCGGCGTGGCGTGCGGCGCGGTCGAACGTGTCGTCGGCCGTCGTCTGCGAGTAAGCGAACGACCGACGTCGGTCAGCTCCGGCGAAAGACCGCCATCACGTCGGTGTGACGCGAAAAGAGCGATCCGAACAAACCCCAGAAGAGCGTCACTGGTGCGCGCGCGAGGAGCGCGCCGACTTTCACCGGCTCCATCAAGGCGTCGAGCGTGTCGTCGGTGATCTTCGTGTAATAAAAGTAAAACGCCTCGTTCAGGAACGGTACCGCGGTGTTCGAGTACATTGTCGGGTAGAACCGGTCGAGCTTGAACCCCTGCCGCTGCCCCGCGTCGAGCAGCGCATCCTTCGAGAGAATATGGCGGTGATACGGCGCGTGGATGGTGTGCACGTAGGCGTCCGGACGGCGAAGATCGATCGCGCTCGCGTTCGGCGTTCCGATGGCGATGACGCCGGCGTCCTTCGTGATCCGTCTGAACTCCGTCATCAGGTCGTGCGGCGACGCGACGTGCTCGATGACGTCCTGGGAAATCACGCAGTCGTAGCGATCGTCGAGCACCGAGCGATCGTCGAACTCGCTACTATATTCGTCGAAACCGCGGACGTTCGAGAACCCGCTCGAGCGCAGGTAGCTCACGAACGCGCCCGAACCGCAGCCGTAGTCGAGCACGCGATGGTCGCGCTTCACCCCGGCGCGCTCGAGGCGCGCGCGCTGGTTTCGGTACATCGCACGGAGACGCCAATCCATCACCAGCGCGTGAAACGAATACTTCGCGTAGTAGTGAGCGAGATCGACGGGGTCGCGAGCGTGGAGGGTCTTGCACTTCGGGCAGCGCCAGAACACGAACGACTCGTCGCGAAAGGCGCGCACGTTGGAACGCACGCTGGCCTCCTCGAGCGATTCTTCGACCGACTCTTGCTCGCAAACGACGCAGCTCAGCGCGGGCATTCGACGGCGAGCTTAGCGCGACGCTCCCGCCTCAGAACAAGCTCTTCGCGGTTTGCCCGAGGATTTGTCCGAAGTCTTCCCGAGGCAACGTCACTCTGCGACCGGGCTCGGGCCACACGAACGGCTCGAAGCGATCGCCCCGCCAGGTGACGAATCGGTACGTCGAACGCGGCGCGTCGAAGTCGAACCGCACGCTTGCGGGGCGTCCGTCGTCGAGGGTCGATACGACGTCGGCGGTCATCGTCGACAGCACGACGCGGTGACCGGCGGGCATCGTTCGGAGATCGCCGCGATAGTGGCGTTCGAGGGGCGTGTAGAGGAATCCCCCTTCCGGGCGGATGAGCAGTGACGCCGGGCCGGCGCGCTCGACGTCGAGCGCCGAGCCCTGCGTCGCGAGTAAATACAGATGCGCCGGCCGCCGCACGCCGGTGAGCTGCCGTTCGGCCTGGATGTAATTGGCGAACAAGACCGTCGGCGCCCCGACGATCACGACCGATGCCGTTTCGATGCCGGGTTCGGAAGGGATCGCCGCCTCGGCGCGGTCGTGAGCCAGCGCGAACAGCTCCATCTGCCAAGCGCGAAACGGCAGGACCAACGGAGCCACGACGAGGTGCAAGACGACGAAGCAGCCGATGACGACGGGCTTCGTCGAAACGGTGAGCGCGCCCTTCGCGCCGGCGTCGATGAAGTCGCGAAAGAGGCGCGCGAGAAGGCCCATCGCGCCGAGCCCGGAAAAGAGCAACAAGCGATCGCTCGGAAACGTCGCGACGAGCGGCAAGAGCGACAGGAGCATCCCGAGCGCCCAGAACCGTGCGATGCGATCGCGCCGTACGATGGGCCAGAGGAGGATCGAAATGACGACGACCGTCGTCGTCGCGAGGGCGAGCAAGAACGGCTGATGCGTGGGCGGCGCGAGAAAGGCGAGATCCGAAGGCGGCGCACTGAATTGTCCGTGCACGAGCATCGCGAGCTTCGCCGGGAACACGGAGAGAAACTCCGCCGGTGACGTCAGTGGATCGATGTAAGCGCCCGAGCCGCGCGCGCCGTACCCGGCATGCGCCCAGAGCAGGCGCCAGGTGACGGTGATCGCGACGTACGGCGCGAGCGACGCTGCGCGCGCAACGACCGATTTTTCGTCGAGAAAAACCGCGTAGGCGACCAGATACGCGAGCACGCCGATCGCGCTCTCGCCGGCGAGGAGCCCGACGCCGAACGCCGCGGTCGCGACCACCGCCGCGACGGGATTCGCTCGTTTTCGCGAGATCACGTGGGCCGAAAGGGCTGCGGCGCCCAACGCCGTGGCGATGAGGGCGTTGCGGTTCGCGAGCCACGCCACCGCAGGGCCGTGCGCGTCGTCGATGGCATACAGAAAGAAGCCGAACCCAGCGAGCACCGGCGATTCTTCGATGCACCGGAAGACCCACGACGCACTCACGAGCAACACGGCGAACCACGCGAGGCTGTGGAGATGCATCAACGGCACGCACGCCGGCCAAAGGCGTTCGTCGAGCCAGTGCGTCAAGGACGACAGCGGACGGAAGAACGCGATCCGGAGGCGTTCGTCGCTCCACCAAGGAAGCATGAGCCCGACGTCCATGAGCCGACGGTCGTTCTCGGGTACGCCCGTCGTGAACGTGAACAAGTCGAACGTCCCGTACGTCAGCCCGAGCGACGCACCGCGTCCTTGGGCGATCAAGCCGAGCACGAAGTCGTCGAGGCAACGGTGCGCGCCCACGGACGGCGCCGCGAGCAACGTCGCGACAAAAACGGTCCAGCGTCGCGCGCGGGACGCTCCGAGCGCCGCAACGAACGCTTCGAGACGGCGGAAGAGCGCTGTTCGGGGCCGCATGGAGAGAGGCGGAGCGGGGGGATCGGCATCGCCCGCGGTCGAGAGCATTGACAGCGATACCGGTCGTCGAGCTTAACTCGAACCTTTCCGCATGTACGATCGGATCCGCAAGGCGCTCGCCCAGCCCCGGGCAGACCTCTGGATCCTCGTGATCGCGACGCTGCTCGTGGCTCCGTCGATCCCGACGGGCCTCGCCGCGGACGATTTTCTTCACGAGCTCGTGCTCAGCGGCTCGAACCGCATCCCCGGCTTTCACCGGAACGTCCTCGATCTGTTCCGGTTCGCGAGCCTCGACGCGAATCGGAACCTGATGAACGACGGCGTGTTCCCCTGGTGGACCGACCCCGACGTTCGCTTCGCGTTCTTCCGCCCCGTCGCGTCAATCACGCATTGGCTCGACCAGATGCTCTGGCCCGCGAACGGCCCGCTGCTTCATATCCACTCGATCCTTTGGTCCCTCGCGGCCTTGCTCGGCGTTCGCGCGCTGTACCGCGCCGTCGATGACACCGGCAAAGGTGCGACGTGGGCCGCGTCGCTCGCGCTCGCGCTCTACGCCCTCGACGACACCCGCGGGCCGCCGGTCGCGTGGGTCGCGAATCGAGCAGAGCTTGTCGGCTGCGCGCTCTCGGTGTGGGCCATCACGCTGCACCATCGAAGCGCCGATGGGAACAACCGCCGCGCGACGTGGCTCGCTCCGGCGTGTCTCGGCGTCGCGCTCTTCGCGAGCGAGGGCTCGATCGCCGTCACGGCGTACTTGTTCGCTCATGCGCTGTTCCTCGAAGACGGCCCGCTGACGCGCCGGCTCGTCCGTCTCGCGCCGTACGCCGCTGTCGTTCTTGCGTGGTCGGCGCTTTACCGTTCGCTCGGTTACGGCGTCCGCGGTTCGGGCGTGTACTTCGACCCCATCGCGAGCCCGGTCGAGTTCTTCACGGCCCTCCCCGCACGGTTCTCGATGCTCTGGCTCGCGCAACTCGGCGGCCCTTGGGCGGAAGGGTGGAACATGTACCCGGTCATGTTTCCGCCGCTCGCGGTCGCCGTCGCGGCGCTCGCCGTCCTTGCGATGCTCGGCGCCGTTCTCCTGTTCGGGCCCCTCGTGCACAAGGACAAAATCGCGCGATTCTGGGCGCTCGGTGCAGTGCTCGCGACGATCCCCGCGTGTACGGCCTTCCCCGCCGATCGATTGCTGCCGTGGGTCGGCATCGGTGCGATGGGGGTCACCGCACGATTTTTCGCCGCGTTCGTGGAGGGCACGCTCCCTCAGGCACCGTTCTATGGCCCGATCTCACGCGTGGGCGCCGCGTCGATCATCGTCGTGCACCTCGTCGCGGGCCCGCTTCAGCTCCCGCTCCGCGCGCGCGGCATCGTGCAGATCCGCGAGACCCTCGAACGCGCCGATCGCAGCGTGCCGAGCGACGCCAGCGTGGCAAATCGGGTGATCGTGTACGTGAATCCGCCGGCGGATCCGCTCGCGAGCTACATCCCGATCCGGCGCGCCGCCCTCGGGATCCCGTTCGCCCGCCTCCAGCGCTGGCTAGTCACCGGTAGCGGCGCGTCAACGTTCGAACGACTCGACGATCGCACGCTCCGCGTTCGGATCGAGGGCGGGCTCTTGAAGCTTCCGAGCGAAATTCTTTTCCGCGACATCGAGAAGCACCCGTTCGTCGTCGGCGATGACATTACCCTCGACGAGCTGCGTGTGACCATCGCAGAGGTCACGCCCGACGGTCGTCCTCTCGAATACGTCGCACGGTTTTCGCGACCTCTCGACGGCCCGACGTATCTCTGGTTGATCTGGAAAAACGGAAGCTACGCGCCCTTCACGCCGCCGGCGATCGGTTCGAAAATCGTCATCCCGTCGGCGGATTGGCTGTCGACCGCGTACGGCCCCGATAGCCCGATCACGAAAGCGCTCGATAAACGACCGGCTCAGGGAATGTAGCGAATGCCGGTGAATACCTGGCCGATGTCACGGTACGCGCCGCCGAACGTCGGATTCGGCGACAAGATCGTGCCGCGTCCGGTCACGAATCCGGCGCCGAGCTCGAGGTAGAACCGGGTGAGCGCCTCCCACTGGATGCGCGGAAACACGAGCACACTCGGACCCGTCGCGAGGAGGCCGCCGAGCTCGAAGCGAAACGGCGTTTTTTCGGGCGCGTAGTAGCCGCCCACCGCGACGCCTTGGGAGAAGTACGTCGAGCCCGTGTGGTCGAAAAAGAGATAGGCGCTGTTCGCCAGGTTCGGACTCTTCAGCGCCGCAGCGACGAAGGCCTCTGCGCCCACTCCGACCTCGTCGCCGTCGGCATACTCAGCGCGAAGCCCGAATTGAACCAGGTCGGCCTTCTGTTGTCCGAACGTCGGGCTCGTCACGCCGTTCGTCGTCTGGGTACCGACGGTAGCCACGGTCCGGTTTTTCATGAACGCCGCTTCGAAACCGACCTGCGCGGGGCCGACGTCCGTCGCTCCGTCGACGCTCGCGACGTAAAAGCGCCCGTAGTCGAGGATCGGCGAGTTCGCCGAGAACGAAGAATTCACCGCGGGAAGCCGCTCGAGCGCTGTCCCGACCGTCGCCGCGAGCTCTCCGGCCGCTCCGTGAAGCAACGCGCGCAACGAGCCTTGCGGACGTGAAAAATCCGGAGACGGCCCCAAGGTGCCGAGCGCGCTCGTCGACGTCGAGGCGATCGCCGAGCGACTGACGATCGGGCTCGGGATCGTCGCGCTCGGCTGCGGTCCCGGTGACACGCGGTCGAACGGCGAGAGCAGCGCGTAGTTCGTCCCGTAGAGCGCAACCACGTCGGGCTCGAAGAACGGCAGGTAGTACGCTTGGAGCGAGAGCGCGCTCGTCGGGTCGTAGTCGACGCGGAGCGCCGGCTGCGCGATCGCGGAGGCGTCCGGCATCGTGAACGGCCCATTGCGAAGGTCGTTCACCGCGAGAAAATTAGTCGCCGAGAACAGATCGAAGCGGCCGAGCGTCACGATCTGGTAGCCCGCGCGGACGTGTAGGCCCTCGGCGATGCGCGCGTCCACGAACCCACTCACCGGTTCGACGTCGAGCTCCTCGCGCGGATTGCCGTCGCGTCGCGTCGCGAAATCGTGTCGCATGCGGAGCCCGACCGAGACGAGGACCGCCTTCGACAGGCGTTGTTGCGCTTCGAGCACGCCCACCGTGGTTCCCTCGGCAACGTCCTGATTCGACGGAACCTTCGTGGTCGTTCCCGCCGGCGAGTTGGTGACCGGGACGATCCACGGCTCATGCCACGCCGTGGCGACGCCCCAACGCGTCTCGAGAACGATGCGCCACGTCGTGGGTTCGGCGGTCGGCCCGTGCGCGGCTTCGGGCGGCGGCGTCGCCGCACCGGGGTGCGGGTTCGGCGCCAGCTCCGGGTCGGAGATGACGTCGTCTCCTGACGGTGACTCCGCATTTTTCGCCGGAGGCCCCAGCTCGGGATCCGAGATCACGTCGTCGGCGTGCGCCGTCGTCGCAGCGGACGCGAGGGCGAACGCGAGTGCAAACGCGACAGGAGGACCCGAAAGAGCGATCGCGAACGCCCGTGAGCCCGTTCGTGGACCTCGCGTGCTAAAAGCGGAGGTCATGGCTTCTTCGCCAGCACCGCGTGGAGCATCGACCGGCCCGCATCACGGCGATGCTCCGTTCACCGCCACCGAGCAGACCTTCGTCGACAATTGGGGCGGTCTCGCGGAGGCCTTCGGAATGCCGCGCGATCTCGGGCGAACCCACGCGCTCATCTTCATCGTCGCGGAAACGCTCGACCACGTCGCCATCGCGGAGCGACTTCAGATCGCGCCGAGCAAGGCCAGGGAGCACGTCGCCGAGCTGGTCGACTGGGGCGTCGTTCATGAAGAGACCACCGCGGGGTCGAGTTACTACGCCACGAATCACGACCCCTGGGTGTGGTTTTTGAAGATCCTCGGTGAGCGGCATCGTCGCGAGTTCATCCCTGTCCTGCACGCCATGCGTCAAACGCTCGCCTCTGCGCAGATGCTGGATTCGAGCCATCCGCGGGGACGCGCGCTTCAGCACCGAGCCGACCGCTTCACTCGGTTCGTCGAGGATCTTTCGAGCCTGATCGAGCTGTTTCTCCGACTCGGCGCGAAGCCGATGTCCGCCGTGCTGCGCACGCTCGCGAAGATCGCGCCGCGCTCATAGAAGTACTTCGGACGATTCAGCGCTCGAGCGCGCTCGGGATGAAATCGTCGTCGGGCAGATCTTCGCGACGCTGCACGTCGTCGACGTAGAGCTCCGTGGAGTGGCCGCTCTCGGCCTTCATCAGCGCTTCGACGACGGCGGGCTTACCGTCGATGTCGCGCGTCCTGCGGACGTAAAGCGTCTTTTGCAGCTTGCCGTCCGGCGCGTAGAAGCGCGTCCGGATCGGAATGAAGTCCTTTTTCCGAACCCACGTGTCGAGCTTCGAGTAGCCCGATTTCTCGACCGAGCTCGACGTCGTTTCGAGCACGTAAGCGTCGTCCGATCCGATCTTCTCGTCGGGGAGCTTCACCTGCTTCGCGTCCTTGTCTTCGGGTCGGTTCAAGTCGGCGTACGTGAAGTCGCTCCCCATGAAGCTCCCTTCGCGCTCGCGCCCGTTGATCCGCCGCAGCCGCTTCAGCCCGGGTAGGTAAATGTATTGTTCGCTGCCACCGCTCGGCTTCTCGATCATGAGAAACCCGGTCCCCGCGATGTCGTCGGGCGAGAGAAAGCGCACCTTCGACTCGAGTCGCCCGGCGTGACGGCGCCCTTCGACGTCGAGCGCGCGCTCGCTGCGCGCTCCCTTGTCGTCGATGAGCACCATGCGGAGCTTGGTGTGCGCACCTTCCCACGTGAACCCATTGCCCTTCACGATCCGCTGAGCGATCTGATCCGCGGTAAGATCGTCGGCGCGTGCAATACTCGTCGTTGAGAGCAGACACAGAGCCGCAACACAGGTAGAATTGAATTTTATTGCACTGCTGAATTGCACCATGAGGACCTTTTGGAGAGACGCGAGTCTAGCGGAGCCATTCAACCCGCGTGCCTCGCTCGACTCCGGGCGCTTCGGCGAACCTGACCACGCCGGCGGCCAGAACTTGCTCGCGTAATGGACGCACGGGCGTTCGATACGGTGGGACGACAATCCATATTTCGGAAATTATTGCCGCGATCGCCACTCACCACTGCGCAAGTGGAGTACCGAAACGTACGAAAATTGCACAGCACAACCGATCGTTCTGGGACGCTGGGACGAGCGCGGGTCCAGAACGCGGCACCGGTGGGTCGACATTCCCCGCAAGACTGCGCGATCAGAGCCCCTCGTAGTGGTCGATCCACGAAAATTTGGCTCGAGGCACACGATGGCACAGTCGCTGCTTTGCCTCATCTGGTGACGGGAAAGGCGCGTTCATGAACACGAATCGTCCGTTGTCGCTGGCTTCGTCCGGCTCCTCCTTGAACGGCGGAGACATCCCCGCGTCGACCAAGCAGGCCAGCACCGACGCCGAGTCGCGCAGCGACGTCCGCGTCCCGAAGCAGAAGGCGCTCACGACGTCGCCCGGACCGACACCGGTCGACTGGCCGGGTCCCGGGCCCATCGACCTCACGGTGCACGATCTCCCGCACGCCTCGTCGTCGCTCGAGTGGTGGTACGTGAACGCGCACGCGACCACGGTCGAGGGACGCCGCTTTTCGTTCTTCGCGGCGTTCTTCCGGCAAGCGAAGTCGCGGCGCGCCGACACGGGCGGCTTCGATTACGCGCACTCGGTGACGTGGGCGATCATCGACGTCGACCGCAAGAAGTACGTTCACGTCGCTCGCGTCGACCCGACCGCGCCGGAAGAGGCGCTCAAGCGCCTGAAGCGGGGCCATGGTTCGAAGGATCCGCGGCTGAATCGCGCGCTCATGGAAGTACTCGAGCGCGGTCACGTGCCCGGGCCGGATCGGCTGATCGAAGGCCGAGTCTTCGTCGGCGAGAAGCGCCTCGATCTCGACTTCGGCGGCGCCACGTTCCGGAAGCAAGACGACGGCACGTACCGCCTCCAGGTGTTCGACAAGAAAGAGAACGTCGCTTGCGACGTCGCGTTCGCGCCGCAAAAAGCGCCGGTCCGTCACGGCGACGACGGCGTGGTGCGCGGCCCCGACAACGAGCGGATGTTTTATTACTTCCAGCCACGATGCAAGGTCACCGGGACCATCTCCGCGAACGGCATCGAGCACACCATCGACAAGGGCCAAGGCTGGGTCGATCACGAGTTCGGGCGCCGCGACGACGGCACCTTGGACCACGATCAATTCGACGACGGCGCGGAAGGCTCCCTCGCCGAGCGTCAGGCCGAGGCGCGCGAAAAGAAGGAAGACAACGCCATCGGGTGGAACTGGCTCTCGGCGCAGCTCGACGACGGCACCGACGTCACCGTCTATCCGCTCACCCACCTGAAATCGAACCGATCCGCGGGCGCGTGGGCCATCGTCATCGATCCGAAAGGGAATCGGAGCATCCATCACGAGCTTCGATTCGAAGCCGTGGAAACGTGGCAGAGCTCACGCACGTTCTTCGATTACCCCGTGCGCTGGCGCTGTGAGATCCCCGGCGCGGGCATCGAGTTCGACGTCCGTGCGATCTTCGAAGATCAGGAATTTCTCACCCTGGTGTCGAAATCGTCGTTCTGGGAAGGGCGCGTCGACGTCGAGGGCAAGATGCGCGGCCGCGAAGTTCGCGGCGTGGGCTTCGTCGAGCGCAGCGGCTACACGGCATTCGACGATCTCGACAGCTATTTCAAGGCCGTCGGTCGCATCGTGCGCAAATCGCTGAGCGAAGTCATTCCGCTCGAGCCCACGTACGAGCAGGCCCGCGACTTGATCGGCAATCCGCAACGCGACCACTACATGGACGGGATGGATCTGAAGCAGCTCGGACGGACCTTGATCCGCCCGATCCGCGAGATCACCGATCGCGGCGGCAAGGGGTGGCGGTCGTACGCTGCGCTCACCTGCATCGACATCGTCGGCGGCGATTCACGTCCGTTCGTCGATTGGCTCGCGCTCCCCGAGATGATGCACGTCGGCTCGCTCATCGTCGACGACGTGCAGGACAAGTCGGCGATCCGCCGCGGCGGCCCTGCAGCGCACGTCATCTACGGCGAAGCCCACGCCGTCAACTCTGGAACCGCCGCGTACTTCCTCGGCAACCACTTGGTGAACGCGGCGGGGCTCTCCGACCGCCAGCGCGTGCGCACCTACGACCTCTACTTCGAGGCTCTCCGAGCCGGGCACGCCGGCCAAGCCATCGACATCGACGGCTTCGACGAGATCCTTCCGCGAATCGTGGAGACCGGTAG
>DATBBD010000143.1:0-2396 GCA_036271175.1 Polyangiaceae bacterium
CTTCCCGAATCGCGAGCAAAAGCTGGCGACGGACAGCGGCCACCACACGCCGCGAACGCTGGCGAAGGACCTCAAGAAATTCGGAAAGCCCCAGGACCTTCCGACGTTGCTCTATCACATCAAGCCCGTTTTCCAGGGCGAGGTGGAGCAAGAGTGTGCGCGACTGAAGAACGTGAACTTGACGGTCACGGCGCTCGGCGATCAGTTCGTGCTCTGAGCGGCACGTCGAGCTGACGCCGCTCTCTACGGAGACGCCGCGGCGGAGCTCGCCGGAGGCGTCGCCGAGGCCGGGGGGCTCGCGCTCGTCGAGGCGATGATCGCCTGTGACATTTCGCGAAGTACCGCCGGGTCCTTGCTCCGACGAAGGTCGTCGGCGATCTGAGCGAGCACTTTCGGATCTTTCGATGCGCGGAGCTCGTCGCGTAGCTTGGCCTCGGCCGCCGGATCCGCCGCGATCTGCCTTCGAATGGCGTCCGTCGCCCGATCCGTCATCTTGCAGTGCCGAAGCGCTTCGTCGACCTGCGCTCGGGCTTCGGCGCTGAAGCCTTTCCCGCTCATGACCTCGGCCATGCCCGGTGGGTAGAAACAGATGGTCGGCACGGTCTCGACGGCAGCGCCGGCGCGTAGCGCTTCGTCTTCGGTGACGAAGAGACGCGAGACCTTCGGAAGGTCGTCGGCGCGGAGCTCGGCGACGAGCTTCGGATCTTTCTCGACGAACCTCAGGTGGTGGCCCTCGATGGTTCCCGACGGGCCGTGGGCGACGACGAAATAGGCGCCGAGGTCCGGGAAGAGCAGGCGCGGCACGCCGAATCCGAAGAGCAGCATGAGCGGCGTGAACGTCGGATTCGTGAGGTAAACGTCCGCCCCTGGGGGAGCGCCCGAAACGGCGGCCGTCAGCTCGTGCTCCGACTCCACGATCACGTCGCGCGATCCGACGGCCATGCCGTCGTCCATGCCCCTGGTCGCGCGGCCGTCGGGGACGATCATGAGCCCGAGGAGTAGACACGCCAGGAGCGGTCCGCGCGAGCCCACCGAAGCCCACCGAAACTCGAAGGGAGTGAGGGCGAGCGCGACGATCAGCGCGATCGCGGTCGTTTCCCCGTAGTGGTACCGAGATTGCGTCGAGATGAAGCTCAACCCGAACATCAGCGGGCCCCGCGTGAGCGCGACGACGCCGTACGACGCGGCGTAGAGAAGAAGCGCGGCGAGGATGTGCCGTCGTCCCACGGCGTCCGAACGGCGGTACCCCACGATGACGACGAGCACGACGACGACGAGAAACGGGTACGAGAGGAGAATCACGTCGTCCAGATGGATGACGCCGAACGGCCAGTCCGCGCGATCTCGATAGGTCATCGTCAACGCGGGACCGACGAACAGCGTCGCCACGCCGTACGCCGAGAGCTGTACGAACGACTCGATCAGGCGGGGCATCGCGCCGAGCGCGCGGAATGCCGCTTTCGCCGGGCCCACGTCACCCTCCGTCACGGTGTGAGAAAACCACCAGAGCATCCCGACGACGACGGGAAGGGGAACGAGGCGGAGCGCCGTCCGGCGAGGTTTCGAATCGGGTTCGAGGAGGAGCCACGCGAGGATCGGAAACACGAGCGCGATGACCAGCCCGAGACCGAAGCTCGCCGCGCCGAGGATCAGGAGAAAGGTCCACCCCACGACCGTGAGCCACGACGGCTGCCTCTTTTCCACCGCGTGCCGCGCGAGGCCGATCAAGCTGATCAGCGTGAACAGGACGCACTGAACCTGCCCGTAGCAGGCGAACCAGTTCATCGTCGGTGTGTGCACGGGCGCCATTCCCCAGAGCCCGGCAAAAAAACCGGCCAGCGTCGGGCGCGCGGTCAGGGTGCGAATGAGCACGTAGAGCAAAACCACGTTCACGAGGTGCGTCGCGAGCATGATCTCGAAGAATCTCGGCGCATCGAGGCCGAACACGGCTCGCAGGACGAAGTAACAGAGCCGGTGCACGGCCATCAAATGGCCGGCGAACGGCGTCATCAGGAACCGCCCGAATGGGACGGCCTCGCCCATGTAGAAATGAAGGAAGTCGTCGTGCTTGAAGTCGCTCTGAAGCACCGGCGCCTGGACGGCGAACGTACCGACCAGTGCCATGGTCAGCAGCGCGGATTGCGCGAGCGGCGTGGTCGGCGCCGCGGCCAGCACGAGCGGCGCGTCGCGACGCCCGAATCGCGCCCGTCTCAAGACGCGCGGGCGCATCGACCCCTGCCGTGCGAGCGCGACGGCCTCGACGATCGGCGCGGCGCCGTTGCCGTGATGAGGCTCTCGCTCCGGTTCTTTCGACCGCTCCGACTCTCTCGACCACGAGGGCTCGAACGACTCGTCCGGCGGCGGACCACCACTCTCGCGAATTCGATCGATCGCCG
>DATBBD010000144.1:0-4858 GCA_036271175.1 Polyangiaceae bacterium
CGATGTCGACATCGGTGGCGAAGGGCGACTGTAAAGTCGGGATCTTCACGTCTTCCGCGAGCTGCAGGGTCGGAATGTCCTTCGGCACCACCGCGCCGGGTAGCGACACGAGGAGATCGACGGGGCGTGACGCGTACTCGATGCTCGACGGCGCCGATTTCGGTGCGAGCGGCGAAATCGCGAGGACGAGATCGGAGACGGTCTGAAACCGCTTCGCCGGATCCTTTTCGAGGCACTTCATCACGATGGCCTCGAGCTCCGGCGTAACCTCGGCGCGCCGGTCTCGAATCGGCGGCGGCGTGTCGGCGGCGATCGCCGCGCAGATGCCCGGCAACGTGTCGGCGTGGAATGCCGGCGAGCCGACGAGGAGCTCGTAAAATATCATGCCGAGCGCCCAAATGTCGGCGCGAGTATCGACGCGCTTCGCGTCACGCACCTGCTCGGGCGACATGTAGAACGGCGAGCCCACGACGGTGCGGGTCGCGGTCAAGTTGCCTTCGAGGCTGTCCGCTCCACGCAGCGACTTCGAGATCCCGAAGTCGAGCACCTTGACGAGCGAGCGACCGTCGCTCCGCCGACAGATGAACAGGTTCGACGGCTTGAGATCGCGATGAACGATCCCGTTTTCGTGCGCCTCGCCGACCGCATCGCAGGCTTGGAGGACGTAGTCCATCGACACGTCGAGGGGCGCGCGCCCCTGACGACCGAGCAACGTCGCGAGGTCGTCGCCGCGGAGTAGCTCCATCACCATGAAAGGAGCGTCGCTCTCGAGAGTGCCCACGTCGTAAATGCGAACGACGTGATCGCTGGTCAACCGCGCCGCGGCCTGCCCTTCGCGAAGAAACCGGGTACACGCTTCGTGTCGTCGTTCGTCGTCGAGCCCTTCCACGGAAAGGATCTTGATCGCGACGTCTTGGCCGAGATGAACGTGCCTCGCCGAAAGCACCACCCCCATGCCGCCTTTTCCGACGACCGAATCGACGCGGTACTTTCCCGCGATGACCTCGCCCTTACGAGGCAAGCCCTCGGTACTGTCGCCTAGTCTGACGGAAGGAAGACGCTCACCCACGGCACGACCCAATCCTCGAGAATACGGCGCGAACCGACCGTTCGTCCACCGCGCGAACCGAAACAGCGCGCCACTCGACCCGAGTGGGGTTCGTCAGCCCGCTGGCCGCCCCGGTCCATCTCCATCAAAAAAGTGCCTCGTACGAGTCCCACCTTTGGAACGCGACTTTGAGTCGCGGAATGAGGAGCGCGAGGAGATCGTCGCGACCCGGTCCTGTCGGCACGGTGATCACCTCGCCGCCCACGTCGCGGGCGAGCGCCAAAAACTCGTTCGGATCGAAGGCATACAAGTCCTCTTCGATGACGATAGAAAACGGCCGCCGCTCGGCGACGGTCGTCGCCGCAGCGCGAACTTCGGTGACTTCGAGCTGAGACGGTCCGACGAAACGCGTCGCCTCCCGACAAGCGTCCAGGAGCTCGGGACCGGGCGCCACGACAACCACGAACGGAATCCGACCCTCAGGGATTGTCGAGAGCGTTCGTCGGGGTGGACCCGTCGACGTCACGGTGTTGAATGTGCCATGTCGCTCGTCATTTCGGACGGGGATTTTGCAGCCGCCTCCGAAGCAAACGAACTGACGCGGCATCGACCGGAACCGTCGGCGGAGCGCCCATAGGGGACGGCCTTGCCTTCGGGACGCACGAAGACCTGTCCCCCGCTCATCGGACGCGGAATGATGGCGCCGCTGGCCAACGGACGACCTGGCGCCGCGTTTTCCACGACGACGACGACGTCACTGCCGACGACTTCGTACCCCCAGTACGACGCCCCGAGCGTATTTTTGCCGGCTTCGGGACACGCTTGTCCGGCGGAGCTGAGCGCGATGACGAGCTCGGCGTTCGGATCGGTCTTGGGTTGGTTGCCGCTCCACTGGAACGCAGGATCTCCCGGTTGCCCGACCGCAACGGCGAGGCATTGGCAATTCGCAGTCGCGGGCCCTTTGAAGCCGAGGTCCTGTCGCTCGCCGAGCAGTGACCGCGTGCTCGGCGCGTCGGCGGCGGACCCGGTCGGCGCCGGCGGCGCCGCTGACGAAACCGGCTGGTCATAATCGGCGGGTTGGTCTCCGAGATGGGAGTCGGCTCGGACGGACGCGGTGCATCCCACGAGGAAACAAAACTCCGCGGCTAGCGCGATGGCGACGGTGAGCCTCACGGCGGAAGGGTCGCACCGACGCACGGAGCCGGGCAAGCTCTTGACCGTGGTACTTTCGCCGCGCGTGGATCTCGACGACCTTCGCGGCAAGCTCGCCGTTCAGTCACCGGCGCGCATCGAGGGTCGAGTCCGCGCCGTCACCGGGCTCTCGATCACACTCGAAATCCCATCGGCTCGCATCGGCGACGTGGTCGTCATCCGGCGACGCGGGGGCGATCTCCTCGCGGAAATCGTAGGCATCCGCGAAGGCGAAGCTGTCGCGCTGGCGCTCGGAGACGCGGCGGGCGTGGGCCCGAACGACGCCGTCGAGTCCACCGGAGGGCCCCTCGAAATCACGGTCGGCGACGAACTGCTCGGCCGTGTGCTCGACGGACTCGGGCGCTCGCTCGACGGCCGCGGACCGATCCGGGGGACGGCCGTGCCGGTGGACGCGTCCCCTCCGCCGCCGCTCTCCCGGCAACGAATCGACTCGCCGCTCGTCACCGGCGTCCGCGCGATTGACGGCTTGTGCACGCTCGGCGTCGGACAGCGCATCGGTCTCTTCGCCGGCTCCGGCGTCGGCAAGAGTTCGCTATTGGGCGCGCTCGCGCGAGGCGCCGCAGCAGATGTCGTCGTGGTCGGCCTGGTCGGCGAACGTGGGAGAGAGGTGCGCGAGTTCATCGATCGCGCCCTCGACGGCGCGCGCCATCGGTCGGTCGTCGTGGTCGCGACGAGCGACGCTCCGGCCGTGGAGCGCATCCGCGCCGCGCAAGTGGCCACCCGGGTTGCCGAATACTTTCGCGACGAAGGCCGTCGCGTCCTCTTCTTGCTCGACTCCGTCACTCGCGTCGCGCGTGCCCAGCGCGAAGTCGGCCTCGCCGCGGGAGAGCCGCCGACGCGTCGCGGCTATCCGCCGAGCGTATTCGCGATGTTGCCGCGGCTCCTCGAGCGGGCCGGGCAGAGCGAACACGGAAGTATCACCGCCGTGTACGCCGTGCTCGTCGAAGGCGACGACCTCGACGAGCCCGTCACCGACGAGGTGCGCGGCATCCTCGACGGACACATCGTGCTCGCGCGACGGCTCGCCGCGCAGCACCACTATCCGGCCATCGATGTGACCGCCTCGCTCTCGCGGTTGATGTCGTCGGTCGCGCGCGCGCCGCACCAGAAAGCAGCCGCGACGGTGCGCACGCTCCTCGCCGCGTACGAGGAGAAGCGCGACTTGATCAGTCTGGGTGCTTACCGCGAGGGCGCGGACCCGATGGTCGATCGCGCGCTCAAGGCGCTGCCGCACATCGAGCGATTCTTGAAGCAAGCGCCCGACGAAAAGTCGGAGTTCGAGGCGACGATCGCCGCGCTCGAACGCATTCCAGTCGGCGCCGCGTCGCACTGAGATATCGTTCCCGCCGGAGGTGCCTGATGAACGTACGATCCGCCGGAATCTGGACTCTTGCGTTGTCCGCCGTTGCGTCGCTCGCCGCGCGCGCCGAAGCCGCACCGTTCGGCGAAAAAGGCGACGTCTCGTTCGCCGCGGACCGTCTGATGGGCGTCTATATTTTCAACGAGGATCCGACGAAGCTCACCGCGATCGGGTTGTTCTCGCCGCCCGACGCGCGCCCCTATCTAGTCACGCGATTGGGAGTGGATTTTTTCCCCATCGATCACCTGAGCATCGGAGGGTCGTTCGCGTTCTGGTCGACCGACAATCATTCGGATCCGCGCGCCGACCGCACGACGACCGGCGTGCTCTTCTCGCCGCGCGTCGGCTACGCCATTCGTTTCAGCGACGCGTTCGGGTTCTGGCCGCGCGGCGGGATCACCTATCGCGACTCCGAGGGCGACGACGAACTCGCGCTCACGTTCGAGGGGATGTTCTACGGCGCGCCCGCGCCGCACTTCGCGTTTCTCTTCGGACCCGTCCTCGACGTCGGCCTCGTCGGCAGCGGCTCGGAGGCGGTCTCGTTCGGCGTCCTGACCGCGGGGATCATGGGCTGGATCTGAACCCCTCTCGGCGCGCGCGCTCTCGGGTGGAGCCGGGAGCGCCTGCTAGCGCTCGCCCTTTTCGCCGAGGATGATGATGTGCTCTTCCGCAGCGCCTTCGTAGAGCGGCTCGAGCGCGGAATACCGGAAGACTTCACGAATGAGCGCCGCGTCGAAGACGTGGTGATGCAGACACCGATTTTCGAAATTCTTGAGCGACCGAGCGCGAAATTGTTCGGGCGTCCCCGCCGGCGGATCCATCGCGAGATCGTGGTTCGCCAGGATCTCGTCGAGGTGCGTGAGGTCGTCCTCGTCGACGTTGCCCTCGAAATCGTCCACTAAGTGGCGAAACGACGTGATCGCGCGTCCGTGATCGAACGTCACGTCCTTGTTCGGCACGATCACGAGCAGGACGCCACCAGGCTTCAGCACGCGCTTCCACTCCTGAACGGCTCGAAGTGCGTTGGCCGAGTGCTCGAGGGAATGGCTGCTCAGCACGAAGTCGTACGCCGCGTCGTCGATGTTGCGAAGCTTCGTACCCTCGCTGATGTGCTGGAAGCCGCGCTTGGTGCGGCCGTATTGGTAGTTCATCCCCTGGGCGATCTTGCCTTCCCAGACGGTCTCGGCAGCGAAGTTCACGCCGTCGATGCGTCGAGCCAAGGGGTAGACCGGAAGCCG
>DATBBD010000145.1:0-10381 GCA_036271175.1 Polyangiaceae bacterium
TCGTGTATCACGCGGCGCACGCGAGCGAGCTCCAGTTCATCTGGGACATCACCACGCCGATGTCGTCCGGCTCCACGCTGAGCGGCGATGAGCAAGCGCTGTCGGACACGATGGTCAAGTACTGGACCCAATTCGCGAAGACAGGCGACCCCAACGTCTCCGGCAGCCCGATGTGGCCCGCGTACACCGCGGCGAACGACTCGATCCTGACACTTGCCACGCCGGCGTCGGACGTCCAGGTAACGACGGCGTTCAAGACCGAGCACAATTGCCAATAGCCGTAACGGGTTCGGTGAACGGCCTCCGGCGTCGCTAAATTTCCGGCGGCGCCGGCTCTGAGGGCGAAGTACGCTTGCGTTGTGCCCGTCAAGGAAGCGGACCGAGACAATTTTCGGCGTATCCACCGATTGCGGCGCGTTCGCGGCGCGTAGCTTCGTCACCGCGCAGCGAGCGCGATGGCCCGCGAGCTTCTGCGGCTGTTCGCGTCCGCGCTGACGGTGGTTTCCCCCATGCCTCCGTCGATCGCCGGCGTGCTGTGGGAGCGAACTCTAGGTGTGTGGCGTCGGCAATTTTCGATAGAGCCCCGGATGAAGAATTACTAACAATGCCAAAGCAAGCTTCAGCCAATCTCTGACTCTCACTGCGTTTCCCTCACTCGCGCGTTCGCGAGTGTTGCGTTCCACCACCGACCCAACCCGGGCCACCCCTGACCCGACTCGACCCCACTCCTCGATCATCAATCGCAGACTAGCTGCCGTTTCCGCCGTTCTCGGGACCGTGACGCCCCCTTTGGAGAGACACTTGCGGCCCGTGAGCCATTCCCGACCGGCGCAGCGAAACTCATCGGTGCCGAGCGATACTTCGCCGACACATTTCTGGGACGAGCCAGCACGCCTTGATTCACTTCGCGTCGCGCGCGCCCGGGACGCGATAGGCGCAACGAGCGCCGCGCGTTGCTTCAGATCGCCGTCGCGTTCACCCACGACGCGAACGCGTCGGAACGCGCTTGGGAGTCGTACCAATCGGCGGGGTTGTTATCGGGAAGGAACAGATCGTTTTGGATACCGAGGAGCAGGAACCCGTTGAAGCCGAGGGCGTAGTAGCAAGGGCCGCCCGAGTCTCCGGGCATCATGAGCTGGCCATCGTTGTTCCAGGGCTTGGCCATGTAGTCCCATGGACTCAAGAGCTGGGAGACGCCCATGACCGCGCCCTGAGGGCGGCCGAAATTCGGATCATTGCTGCTGGACTCGGACGTCGTGGAGTTCCCGTAGCCCAAGCAAACGAGCGGCGCGCCAACGGCCGCGTTGAAGTCGCCGCCGTAGATGTTGAGGTGATAGCCCGACGTCACGCTCCCGATGGAGAACGGCGCGCTCAGCTTGATGAGGCCCACGTCGAGGCCCGGAGTGGGTGACACCGCGGTCTGGACGGCAAGCGCGGCTTGCGTGGCCTCGCTGTTCTTCGACGTCTCCTGAAACACGAAGTTGAAACCGTTTTGCAGGACGCAGTGCCCGGCCGTCAGGACCCAATAATTCGTGACGAGCACGCCGCTGCAATAGCCGTTGTTGTTGAGGATCAGCACCAACCCGTAATCTTGGGGGTCCGAGATGAACGTCGCGTTCTGGATGGCTTCCCTGGCCTTGCCGATGAGCGCCGATGTGTCCGGACCCCCGGCGGCTGCTGCCGCCCCGGCGAGGCTCGTCGCGCCCGCCGGACCTTCCGATTGCGCCCCGGGATCGGTCGGCGCACTTCCGCACGCTGCCGTCATCGCGAGAGTTCCCAGCACCATCCAACCGAATTTCGTGTTCATGCGTTGCACTCCCGCCACGCGCGCTCGAGACGCGACGTTGCGACTCCGCTGGCGTGGTCCCACGCGCCCGTGCCTCGCAACTTCCGCACCAACGGCCCGACGACGAAAAACAGCGGGAAAACACGTATTGAGATGCGGTCCGGCGTGCAGCGGACTTCCCGGCGCTGTTCGCGTTGTGCACGGCATTGCCCGCCCAGAGCCGCGGAGCGACGCGATTACGAACGCGCCGTCGCTGCGACGCCGAGTAGTCCCTGCTTCACGACGAACGCTTTGACGGCGTCGACGCCGTCACCGGTCTTCAGATTGGTGAACAGGAACGGGCGCTCGCCGCGCATTTTCTTGGCGTCGCGGTCCATCACTTCGAGCGACGCGCCGACGTGCGGGGCGAGATCGGTCTTGTTGATGATGAGCAGGTCGCTGCGCGTGATGCCGGGGCCGCCCTTGCGGGGGATCTTGTCGCCGGCCGAGACGTCGATCACGTAGAGCGTCAGATCCGAGAGCTCCGGGCTGAACGTCGCGGCGAGGTTGTCGCCGCCGCTCTCGATGATCACCAGGTCGAGCGGGCTGTGCCTTTTACAGAGCTCGTCGACGGCAGTCAGGTTGATCGACGCGTCTTCACGAATGGCCGTGTGGGGGCAGCCGCCGGTCTCGACGCCGATGACGCGATCCGGAGTCAGCGCCTCGTGACGGATCAAGAACTCCGCGTCCTCGCGCGTGTAGATGTCGTTGGTGACGACGGCCATTCGGAACTCGTCGCGCATTTTGCGGCAGAGCCAGGCGACGAGCGCCGTTTTGCCGGAACCGACGGGGCCGCCGATACCGACGCGAAGGACGTGGGGTGGTTGGGTCATGAAACCTCAGGAACGAAAGAGCCGGGTGTATTGGGTTTCGTGGAGCACGCTTGCCATCGCGTACGACGGCGCGAAGGCACCGATGTCGTCGTCGTCGAGAGAGAGCGCGACGTCGACCGCGGAGGGCGCTCCTTCGAGCACCTTCCACAAGATGCGCTGCACGGCGATCTGGCCGAGCGGGAGCAACCGGCTGAGCGCGCCGGTTTGCGCTTCGGCCCAAGCGTACGTGTAGCCGACGAGCGCCGACCGCAGGGGAATGCCCCAGGTCGTCGCGCCGAGCGCGTAGAGCGACGCGCCCGTCGCGTCGTCGGCGTCGAGGTACGGCTTCGCCGCGTCCACGCCGTGCCCGACGAGCACCCGCGCGATGGCCCGACCGAGGTGCACGTCTTCTTGCTCGAGCTCGCGCGATTCGCGAAAGGCGAGGAGCTCGCGTGACGTGGTGCGGACGCGCTCCGTGTCGCCGCTCGCGTGAGCCCCGTAGAACCGCACGAACATCGCGAGGTCGAGGTGCGCGAACGGTTCGGCGAGGACGCCGCAGATCCATTCGACGGCGGAGGGCTCGTCGGTGACCCACCCCGCTTCCACGGCGTATTCGAGCCCCTGCGAATACGCGAACGCGCCGATCGGCAAGGCCGGGCTCGAGAGCCCGAGCAGCCGCAGCAGCGGAACGTCGGCGAGCGTCGTCACGCGCCGCCGCGTGCTCCGTGGTGGTGACCAGGGTCGTGGTCGTTCGCGTCGTGGTCGTTCGCGTCGTGGTCATGCGCGTGCTCGTGCGCGTGCTCGTGCGAATGATGACCGTGGTGCGTCGCGTGGCCGTGCGCGCCGTAGGCGCCGGATTCGGGCTCAAAAGGGGCCGAGACGGCTTCGACGGTGAGCCCGAGGTGCTCGAGCATGTCGTCGAGGACGTGATCGTGCAGGTATGCGAGCGCGTCGGCATCGACTTGAACCGGCACGTGACGATTGCCGAGGTGGTAAGCGGCGCGCGCGAGCAATCGCCGATCTGGGGTGTGCACGCGGGACACCAGCTCCGGCGCGGCGACGACTTCGACGCGCGTGCCGTCTGTCGCGACGAGGATGGCGCCCGGCGCGAGCACGGTGCCGCGCGGCAAGAACAACGCCGCTTCGTCGCCATCGTCGAGCCGGAGGCGCTGCCGGCTTAGCCGCCGCTTGTCGAACGGCAGGGTGACCGTGCGGGCGAGCGAGAGGGCCCCCTTCGTCGCCGCACGACGTCCGGGATCCGTCTCTTCGAGTGCTTCGATGACGAGCATGGGTTCAAAAGGTCAAAACAAAAAATAGCGCTGGGCGAGGGGGAGCTCGCGGGCGGGCTCGCAGGTCAAGAGCACCCCGTCGGCGCGCACCTCGTACGTCTGAGAGTCGACCTCGATCTTCGGCACGGCGCCGTTGTGGACCATGTCGGCTTTGGTCACGCCGCGAGTCCGGGACACGGGAACGAGACGGCGGTTCAGCTTCAAGGTGTCGCCCAGGTCCGCCTCGAGCGACACGCCCGAGACGAACGTGACGCTGGTGCTGGTGACGGCTTTGCCATACGCGCCGAACATTTTGCGGAAGTGAACCGGCTGCGGCGTCGGAATGGACGCATTCGGGTCGCCCATCGGCGCTGCGGCGATCATGCCGCCCTTGAGAATCAACGCCGGCTTCACGGCGAAGAACGCCGGATTCCAGAGCACCAGATCGGCGAGCTTGCCGATCTCGAGCGACCCCACTTCGTTCGCGATGCCGTGCGTGATCGCCGGATTGATCGTGTACTTGGCGATGTAGCGCTTGGCGCGCGCGTTGTCGGAGTCCGCGGTGTCGCCGGGGAGCGCGCCGCGTTGAGTCTTCATCTTGTGCGCGGTTTGCCAAGTGCGCAGCACGACCTCGCCGATGCGCCCCATGGCCTGCGAATCCGACGAGATCATGCTGAACGCGCCGAGGTCGTGCAAAATGTCTTCGGCGGCGATCGTCTCGCGACGGATGCGCGATTCGGCGAAGCTCACGTCTTCCGGAATGTCCGGGTCGAGGTGATGACAGACCATGAGCATGTCGAGATGCTCGTCGATGGTGTTCACCGTGTACGGCCGCGTCGGGTTCGTCGACGACGGCAAAATGTTCGCCTCGCCGCACGCACGGATGATGTCCGGCGCGTGCCCGCCACCGGCGCCCTCGGTGTGATAGGCGTGAATCGAACGCCCCTTGATGGCGCGAAACGTGTCTTCGACGAAGCCCGACTCGTTCAGCGTGTCGGTGTGGATCGCGACTTGAACGTCGTACTTGTCGGCGACGGTCAGACAGTTGTCGATCGCCGCGGGCGTCGTGCCCCAGTCTTCGTGCAGCTTGAACCCCATCGCGCCGGCGCGGAGCTGCTCTTCGAGCGCCGCGGGCAGGCTCGCGTTGCCCTTCGCGAGAAAGCCGAGGTTCACCGGGAACGCCTCGGCCGCCTCGAGCATGCGATGCAAATACCAGGGGCCCGGCGTGCACGTCGTCGCGTTGGTGCCCGCGGCGGGACCGGTGCCGCCGCCGAGGAGCGTCGTCACGCCGCTCATCAGCGCATGCTCGATTTGCTGGGGGCAGATGAAGTGGATGTGCGCGTCGATGGCGCCAGCGGTCGCGATGAGTCCTTCGCCGGCGATGACTTCCGTCCCGGGGCCGATCACGATGTCGACGTTGGGTTGCACGTCGGGATTGCCGGCCTTGCCGATGCCGGCGATGCGCCCGTTCGTCACGCCGATGTCGGCTTTGACGATGCCCCAATGGTCGAGAATGAGCGCGTTGGTGATCACCAGATCGACGGCTTCGTCGCTCGCGTGCTGGCTTTGCCCCATGCCGTCGCGGATGACCTTGCCGCCGCCGAATTTCACTTCTTCGCCGTACGTGGTGCGATCTTCTTCCACGGTGATGAACAGCGCGGTGTCCGCGAGGCGAACCCGATCGCCGACGGTCGGCCCGAACATCGAAGCGTACGCGGAGCGAGATATTTTCGTCATCGTTATGGCTCGAGCGGTCCCTGAACCTTGCCCTGGAATCCGTAAACTTCTCGGAGGCCCGCGTACGCGACGAGCTCCACTTCGCGCGTCTGCCCGGGCTCGAAGCGCACCGCCGTTCCCGCGGCGATGTTCAAGCGAAAGCCGTACGACAGCTTGCGATCGAACGAGAGGGCCGAGTTCGTCTCGAAGAAGTGATAGTGCGACCCGACCTGGATCGGTCGATCGCCGGTGTTCGCGACGCTCACGACGACCGTCGGTCGCCCGACGTTGAGCTCGATGTCACCCGCTGCAGGAAAAACTTCGCCGGGAATCATGTTTCGCGCCTCAGGGGATCGGGTTGTGGACGGTGACGAGCTTCGTGCCGTCGGGGAACGTCGCTTCGACCTGCACTTCGGGAATGATCTCCGGCACGCCTTCCATGACGTCCTGTCTCGTCAGGAGCTCCGCGCCGTAACTCATCAACTCGGTGACGGTCCTGCCGTCGCGCGCGCCCTCCATGATCGCCGCACTGATGTACGCGACGGCTTCCGGGTAGTTCAACTTGAGCCCGCGCGCCTTGCGCCGTTCGGCGAGCAACCCGGCGGTGAAAATGAGCAATTTGTCTTTGTCACGTGGCGAAAGATCCATCGACTGTTTCCTTAGGTAGCCCAGACTCGAGGAAGCACGGGCGCGCGATTCAAAAGCGCCACGCGAAGCGTCGACCATGCTCGCACGAAGCCCTCTTTGGCGCGCGCGACGCTGTCGCCGAGATAACGGCACACGAGCACGTGGCGTCGCGCGGTGACGCCGAATAGATCGGATTCCGTCGATGCCGGCAACACGGCGCGAACGGCGTCGGCGAGCGCTGCGTCGGTCGACAGCGCGACGAGCGTGCCGAACACCGAGCGGCCGCGGAGTCCGAAGCGACCGCGGCGCACGAGCGACTCTGCGCCGAACTCGCCGCGTTCGATGGCGACCGGCACGCCGTCGACGCGCACATCGAGTCGCTGCGCGTAGCTTCCCGTCGAAAAATCGTCGCCCGACGCGGGCCGCCCGAGGCACGAAATATCCCACGCGATGAATCGCCCGCCGGTCGCGACGTCGATCGCCACTTCCGAGCGCGCCGTTGCCCCGCCGAACACCAGCGTCTCTTGGGGGAGCCACTCGACGGTCGCGCCGCTCTCGACGCGGATCGCGACGCGCTGTGCGGCTTCGCCCTCACGACTCCGATAGAACTTGGTCGCCGCAGGTGAGGTGAGGAGCACGCACGCGCCGCTCCGCGCGACGACGTCGATCTCGAGTCGGTCGCCGCCGACGAGCCCGCCGGGGGGATGCAACAGGTAGACGTGCGCTGCGCCGCCCACCTCCGGATGGAACGGCCGCTGGACTTGCAACGGCCCCGAATGCGACCGCCGCACGAGCCGCGACTCGCCCGCCAACGGCGCGAACTCGAGCGCGAGCCGCGCGTCCCAGCGCGGCACGACACCGAGCGACGCTGCGTCGAGCTGAGCCGGAAGTGCAATCACGCGAAAAGACAACCGCGGTCCGTGTTTCGCCCGTGTTGCCGAGTGGCGGCGTCGCGACGATTGCCGATTCACTGGGGAAATCCAGGCGCGGATGCATCCGTGCAGAGGGTCGCGAACCATCGCAAGCGTCGCGGTCACGTCGAGGAGCTCTTGGCGGCTCGCTCGGACCGGCCATCACGCCTGGGTTGAAGCAGGTGCCGACGCCCTGTGCTGGCGAGACCCAGTTGGCCTCGGCTCTCATCGACTCTTCATGAAAGATTCGCGTGCGTCGGTATAGGTGAATCAAGAGAGGAGTCGCTTCAATGCCGATCGCGTCACGCGCGACGGCTTCGGGTAATAACGGAGATCCAATAATACCGAGACCGCACACACTCGCGATTACACATCATGCTAACACCGTCGACATGAGGCGGTACCCTTGGCTGAAGCTACTCACCAAGTCGCGTTCCGAGCCACCGCTCGAGCCGCCGTTCTGGCTCGGCAATCACAGCAACGGCGAGTATTTCCACGAGCAGACGCCGCGCGAGCGGCTCATTCGCAAGTTGATCCTCGAGCGGGCGGACGAGGGCGCACGCAAGCACGGTATCGATCGTAGACAGTTTCTCGCGAGCAGCATGGGCGTTGCCACGAGCTTGTCCGTGATCAACTTCGTCGCGGCGTGCGGTTCGAGCACCAACTCGTCGTCGAACGGCTTCGGCGGACAGGGAGGTCAAGGCTTGGCAGGCGGCTCGGGCGGCATGCGCGTCGGGTACGGCGGCATCGGCGGCACCAGCGGAGGCGCGGGCGGAAGCAACGGCGGAACGAGCGGCGGTGGCGGTGGCGGCGGTGGGCTGCAATCGGGCGGCGGTCAGATGAGTAATGGAGGCCTGGACGCGGGCTCCGGACGCAGACCCACCGACGCGGGCGTAGGCGGGACCTTCAACGCAGGCGACGCGATGGACCCCGATTGCACCGCCGGGAACATGCTCGACCCCACGCAGGAGTTCGTGTTCGACGTGCAATCGCACCACATCGACCGCGTCGGCAACGCCTCTTATCAGGACTTTTTCGAATTTGGTTATCCCCAGCAAGCCAGCTGCGGCCAGGGGCTGCCAGGATGCTTTTCGCGCGACGAGTACGTGAGCTTGATGTTCGTCCAGAGCAACACGGCGCTCGCGATGCTCTCGGCCGTTCCCGCGGTCGATGCTGAATTGCCGATCACCAACGACGAAATGGCCGCCGCGCGCGACTACGTCAATCAGCTGGCGCATTCGCAACGCGTGGTGATTCAGGGCCAAGTGCTGCCCAACAACGGCCTGCAACAGCAGCTCGACGGCATGCAACGCCTGGTCGAACAGAACCAGATCATCTGCTGGAAGGTGCACACCGAGTGGGGACCGAACAACGTCTGGGGCAACGCGCCCGACGGCTACTGGCTCGACGACGCGTCGGTGGGCATTCCCTTCATCGAGAAAGCCCGCCAGCTCGGGGTCAAAGTGTTCTGCTGTCACAAGGGGCTGCCAGCGCCGTTGTTCAACGCTCAGCATTGTTCGCCTCGCGACCTCGGACCGGTCGCGAAGATGTACCCGGACACGAGCTGGGTCGCATATCACTCGGCCTATCAGTTCGGCGGCGGAACCACGGAGGGCGCTTACCAGACGGGCTCCATGGTCGGAATCGACAGCCTCATCACCGTCATGAAGGGGAGCGGCATCGGCCCGAACCAGAACGTGTACGCGGATCTCGCGGGCGTCTGGAACACCGTGATGACGAATCCGACCGAGGCCGCCCACGTGATCGGCAAACTTCTCCTCTACGTCGGAGAAAATAATCTGCTCTGGGGCAGCGACGCGATCTGGACCGCGAAGCCGCAACCGTACGTCGACGCGTTCTGGAACTTCAGCATCACTCCGCAGTTCCAGATGCAATACGGTTACCCCGAGCTCACGCAAGACATCAAGCGCAAGGTCCTCGGCCTGAACAGCGCGCGCCTCTTCAACATCGACGTCACCGCTCGTCGCTGCATCATCGCGAGCGGCGCGATGGCCGCCGTCCAGCGCGAACTCGAAGGCGACCTCGGCCCCCTCCAATGGGCCGGCGCTCGCCCCCTCGGCCCCACCACGCGGCGCGAATTCGCTCAGATCCAGAAGCTCCGCGAGTTCTTCAAATTTCCGGGCTGACCGCGCGCGCTCCGGATCACTGGCGCGGCTCGGGCGCCAAGGAACGCTGCGTCGCGCATTCGAAATATTGACGACGTCGTTGCTTCGCGTCGAAATGTTTTGAACTGGTTGTATCTGAGACGCGCTCAAACCGCCGTGTGCAAATCGCGACACGAGAATGAGCAGAGAGCGCCATGCGTGCGCAAAGCGCTCCGTTTTCGCAGGATTCGCCGGATCGTACCGCTCGGTGCACGACGGAAGCGGTGCGTCGTTTCGCGCCATTAAGATCGCGACGCAAAGAAGTCGTGCTACTTGCGTTCGACGGGAATCGCGAGGCGCGATTCGGAGAATGCGGTCGGGCAATGAGACTGGCGATCATCGCAGCGTCTTCGTACGCAAAGAACGGAAAGCTCCCCGAGCTGTCCCATGCGCCGTCACAGGCGGAGCTGTTTTCTCAGCGTCTCGCCGAGCCGGACGCGGCATTCACCGTCCAGCCGGTCGCGGCCGAGCGTGGCTTTTCCGAAGGGCTCGAGCACTACCTCGCGAGCAGCCCCGAGCCGATCGAGTCGCTGCTGTTCTTCTTCAGCGGGTATGCCGCGGTATCCGACGAGGGATTTCCGGGGCTGCTCCTCGACGGAGAGCGACTGTCGACCGTGTCGCTCCAGCGGCTCCGGCGGCTCCTCTCGAGTCGCGCCCGCTCTTCGTTCGTCATTCTCGACACCGTGAGCGCCTTCGAGGAGCACCGCTCCGACGAGATGGTGCACTTGTTCAATCACGTGCTCTCGGGTGAGCAATCGGGCATTCACTTGTGTGCCGCGCACGCGGGCGGCGCCGATCGCGCCGCGGGGCCGTCGCCCTTCACCAGCTTGCTCGCGATGACCCTCGACTGGCACGCGAGCGCGCACGGGCTCTCTCCCGAAGAGCTGTTTGCGGCGATGAATCGCGAAGAGGTGTTGTTCTCGCGCATCCCGTCGGTCGGCTTTTTCCGATCGACGGCGCCGTTTCAACTGCTCTTGCCGGAAGTGTCGCGCATCGTCAGCGCGCCGCCGCCAGTCGGCGTCCCCGAACCGTCGGGTGACGAGCGCGAGGCGCAAGC
>DATBBD010000146.1:0-9585 GCA_036271175.1 Polyangiaceae bacterium
ATGCTGCGCGAGCCGCATCAGATCGCGTGGCCGGCCACTCGCGATCGCGTGCAAGCGAAGCGCGACCAAAGCGACGTTCGGTACGTCACCGAAGACGGAGCCGAGTAGCTCCGCCGTTTCCTTGGCGTCGAGACCTTCCACGTGACAGGGAGTGCTCGCCTCGGAAAGAACCTTGACGACGACTTGACGCCCGAGGGAGATCGACGCGTCCGAATCCGTCGTCGAAACGAGCACGAGGGATAATTCGGCGAGCTCGGTCGCCAGCAGGCTGAGCAGGGCGCCTGACTGTTCGTCGATGAGATGCAGGTCGTCCACGGCGATGAGCAGCGGTTTTTTCTGGGCCGCCTTCACGAACCACTGCCGCAGGGCTTGTTGCATCTTCGCGGCGGACGCCTGTCCCTCCGGTGCGACGGGCGCCGTATCCTTGAGGTGTTCGGGAAAGAACTCGCTCAGGACGGGTAGATCTTGCTTCGCGGCCTCGATGGCGACGGCGGGAGCTATGACGAGAAGCTGCCGCCCGAGCGCACAGGCCACGCCGAAGCTTCCGTCCTGCGCGTCGGAAGCGTCCGCCCGGATCACGTTGAGTCCCGCAACTTTCGCTTCGAGGACGCAGGCGTCGAGCAGTCGAGAGCGCCCCGCGCCGGGGGGTCCGTCGATCAACACGCTGCCGCCGCAGCGACGCAAAGAGCGAGCGATCGCGTTTCGCAACAGAGCGATCGGTCGGGCTCGCCCCACGAGCATCGGCGAGACGAGGTGCGCGCGGGAAGCTGCGAGCTGCTCGTTCGGTGGCAAGTTGGCGATCGCGCAGAGGCGCTCGATGACCTCCGCGGCACTCGCTGGGCGACCGGCGGGCTCGGGATTCAGGAGGTCGAAGACCAAAGCGTCCAGCGTTTCGGGAATCCCGGGAACGATGGCTGACGGCGCCGGCGGTTTCGATTGCCACACCTCGCGCAAGAGCGCGATTTCGCGCGCAGGGAAAGCGTGGCGCCCGACCAGCGCGAAGTACAGTGTTGCTCCCAATGCGTACAGGTCCGTGCGCGCGTCGAGAGGTTGCGAATAGAGCGCCTCGGGTGCGAGGCACGGCGGCGTTCCGATGAGCTCGCGGGTGGGACCCGCCGGCGCCATGGCGCCGAAGTCGATCAGCTTCGCGGTCCCGTCCGTCGTACAGCGGACGTTTCGTGGGCTCAGATCTCGATATACGAGCCGCCGTGAATGGAGCAGCGATAAGGCGGAGCAGACGTCGCGCGCCAGAGCACAAGCGCGTCGCCACTCGACCGGGGACGACTTGTGCAGATCACCGCCGTCGAGTAGCTCCATCGTGTAGAAGGGCCCCTCTTCGTCGATACCGTAGTCGTATGCCGCGACGACACGCGGGTGCTCCAGATTGCGCAGGGTGAAGTACTCGCGTTCGAAGAGCAGCTTCGCTTCTTCCCGTGCCAGAGCCCGCAGTCGCTTGAGGGCGAGCTCCTGACCGGTCGAGACATCGCGCGCGCGATGAACGACTGCGGTTCCCCCAACGCCGAGCTCCCCTTCCAAATGGTAGCGACCGCCGACCAATTGAGTTACGGGCGGATTTTCGCTATTCATCCGTTCGAGCACACGGATCAAGAATCGCACTTCTTTAGGCTCAACGCTACAGCGGAGCCGAGTTGGCATTCGCTTGCCATTCGCCTGACCCACGTTTGGTCGGGTCGAGCGCTCCATGCGGGAGTTCGCGAATGGCCCCGCTGGAAAGCCTTCGAAAAAGTTCGCTGCTTCGTGCGGCTATTTTCTCGGTTCATAGCCCGCACGAGTTCGAAGCTCGCCTGCTCACTTCCAGTGTAGGCACGCATGAAGACCTACACCGCAAAAGACATCCAGGTTCTCGAGAGGCTCGAGCCGGCGTGGTAGCGGCCGAGGATGCACATCGGCGGCGCCGGGTTGCATCACCTGGTTTGGGAAGTGGTCGACGATCCCGTGATGGAACGGCGCGGGGGTAGCTGCCGGCGTTGCATTCGTTCCTACCGCGGGTAGGATAAAACGTGCCCACCGCCAAGGTGTCGGTCGCTATCGACCGGGAAGAGCTCGCGTGGGCACGTTCCGTTGCGCGCCGCGAGCGGAAGAGCCTCTCCGCCGTCGTGTCGGAATCCCTGGCCGAACGACGCCGGTTATCGGCGCTTCGCGACGTCGTCGATTGGATGGCGAAAGGTCGAAGAGCGTTGTGCGAAGAGGAGCTCCGGGAGGCGACCCGCGAGCTCGGTCGGGACGAGCTCGTTCCGCCGCGTCGAAGCCGCAAGTCGCCCCCCAGACCGCGACGATGATCACGTTCGACACCGGTGCCCTGGTAGCCATCGAACGACGCGATCGGCGAATGCTCGCCTTCATGACGGCGGCCCTCGAAAAAGGTGCTCGGGTCACGGTTCCGTCTCCGGTCGTCTCCGAGTGGTGGCGAGCCCGACGGGGTCCGGCGGCGCGCATTCTCGACGCCGTGGTCATCGAACCGCTCGCGACGCACCTCGCGAAGCTCGTCGGAGAGACGCTCGGGATGGTGCGCGGCGCGACCTTGGTCGACGCCGTCGTCGTCGCTTCGGCGGCGCAGCGCGGAGACGTAATCCTGACCAGCGACGTCGAGGACCTCGCGCGCATCAGAGATATCGCGTTCCCAGGCGTGCGAATTCGTCGCGTCGGGTGACGCCGGGACCTCGAAGGTCCGAGCATCGACCGCTGCCCTAGATACTCGCCCCGCGACGCCGCCTATCGTGGAGGCGATGGCGCTACTGGCAGCGAGCTGGGAACGTTCGGAGGACCTGGAGCCTGCGGCGGAGGACCTGGCCACGGCGGGCCCACGAAGGGAGGGATGCCGTCGTTGTAGATGTTGACCGCGTCGTAGCTGTGCGGGATGGCGTTAGCGACCAGGATGACTCCGACGAGATCCAACAAAGTACCACCTCCACCCAAGCGAGAAACGAGAGTCGCGACCCCGAATAGCACACCGTTGCCGCGACGAGCGGCCCTCGCGCCAGCGGTCACCGAAAACTTGACCGGTTCTCGTCCGCCTGCTCACTTCCCCGAATGATGCCCACCCCCGCCGCGCTGCGCGCGTCGACCCCTCCCAAATTCGTCCTCCGGCCCAAGGCGCTGCGGGCGCATGGGAGGGGTGTGCCGTGCAGGGACTATTGCGCGAGCGACGCGACGACCCGGGCGAGCGCTACGGGAAGCTCGCGCGTGCACGAAGCGGCTTCCAAGCGGAGCACTCGGAAACCCCAGCGCCGCAGCAGCGCGTCGCGACGCGCATCGGCGCGGACCCCCTCCGCGTGGTATCCGCCGTCCACTTCCACGACGAGCTTTTGCCGCGGCGCCAGGAAATCCACGATGAACCGACCAATGACCGCTTGTCTGACGAACCGCACGCCGAGTCGCTTGCCAGAGAGCGCGCTCCACAACGCCGCTTCAGAGGTCGTAGGGTTTTGCCGCATCCGCCGAGCGTACGCGTCGAGGAGGGCAGCTTCGTGAAGGGATGTACTTGGAGGTCGGGTGGCCATCCGTCCAGTTCCCTTGTCACACAGTCCGCGCGTGGCACGGAGCGTGCGCGCCCCGCGAAGCCCGGCAGCTCGCCAGGCGGAAGCAACGCGGCCCACATCCGAGTGCGTCCCGAGACCACTGCGCGAGCGTCTCTCGCGGGCCGTCGAGGCTCGCTGGGTGAAAACCCAGCGGCCGCCAACGTCCACTTCACGTCCCCTTTGCGTCCCAACGTCGTGTCACGACGACCCCTCCCATCCGCCCGCAGCGCGCGAAGCCCGCTTTGCGTCGTGATGCGACGCGCGCGCGAGGACGGATTTGGGAGGGGTCGACGCGCGCAGCGCGGCGGGGGTGGGCACCCATGACCGACTACACCGCAAAAGACATCCAGGTCCTCGAAGGCCTCGAGCCGGTTCGCAAACGGCCGGGCATGTACATCGGCGGCGTCGGCAGCGCCGGCTTGCATCACCTGGTGTGGGAAGTCGTCGACAACTCCGTCGACGAGGCCATGAACGGCCATGCGTCGGAGATCACCGTCACGCTCCATAAGGACGGTTCGAGCATCACCGTCGTGGACAACGGGCGCGGCATCCCCGTCGACAAGCACCCGAAGCACAAGAAGACGGCGCTCGAGATCGTGTTCACGACCTTGCATGCGGGCGGCAAATTCGAGCAGGGGAATTACAAGACCGCGGGCGGCCTGCACGGCGTCGGCGCGTCGGTGGTCAATGCGCTGTCGTCGAAGCTCGTCGTCACCGTGAAGCGCGACGGTTCGGAGTGGCAGATGGAGTTTCGCGCCGGGAGCCCCGTCGGCGGCTTGAAGAAGCTCAAGGCCATCCGCGGGACGGGCACGACGGTATTCTTTCAGCCCGATCCGACCATCTTTCCGAAAACGGAGTTCGACCCGGCGATCATCCGCGATCGTCTGGAGGTCGCGAGCTATCTCCACCGCGGCGTCAAAGTGCGCTTCATCGACGAAGCCCACAACACGAACCAGCTCTTTTTCCACGAGCACGGCATCCTAGACTACCTGAAGAAAATCGTCGCGGAGCGCGGGCAGAAGCCGGTGCACGACGTGCCGTTCTCGCTCGAGCGCGACAACGGCGTGAAGCTCGAGGCGGTCTTTCAATGGACCGAAGCGACGGACGAGCACCTGCGCAGCTACGTGAACGGCATCCCGACGGGGTCCGGCGGCACGCACGAAATGGGGCTCCGCGCCGCGGTCGGCAAGGCGATCCGCAACTACATCGAGACGCACGAGCTCACGCCGCGCGGCGTGACGCTCACCGCGGAAGACATCCGCGAAGGGTTCACCGGCGTGCTTTCGGTGTACATCGCCGAGCCGCAATTTCAGGGGCAGACGAAGGATCGACTGAACAACCCCGAGATGCAGTCCAGCGTCGACAACGTCGTTCGTCCGGCGCTCGAGCAATGGCTCAACTCGAACCGGACGATCGCCGAGCAAATCGTCGCGCGCATCGTGCTCTCCGCGCGGGCTCGCGAGGCGTCGCGGGCAGCATCGGCGTCGGTGTCGCGAAAATCCGCGACCAGCCGGCTCACCTTGCCGGGCAAGCTCTCGGACTGCAACGATTCGCGCCGCGAGGACAGCGAGCTCTTCATCGTCGAGGGCGATTCCGCCGGAGGCTCCGCGAAGCAGGGCCGCGACCGCGAGCGACAAGCCGTGTTGCCACTTCGAGGCAAGGTGCTGAACACCGAAGCCATGGCGCTCGGCAAGGTGATGGAGAACAAGGAGCTCGCCGATCTGGTCGTCGCGCTCGGCTGCGGAATCGGTAAAGACTTCGAAGCCGACAAGCTCCGCTACGGGCGCATCATCGTCCTGGCCGATGCCGACTCGGACGGCCACCACATCACGACGCTCCTCCTCACGTTTTTTTATCGCCACCTGCCGGAGCTCATCAAGCGCGCGAAGGTGTTCGTCGGCGTGCCGCCGCTCTACCGCATCGACTACGGCAAAGAGACGCACTGGGCCGCCGACGAAGCGGACAAGGGCAAGATCCTCGGGAAACTCGGCAAGAACGGCGAGAAGGCGGACATCACGCGGTTCAAAGGGCTCGGCGAAATGATGCCCAAGGTGCTCTGGGAGACCACCCTGAACCCGAAAACGCGCCGGCTCCTTCGCGTCGACATCGCCGACGCGCTGCAGACCGATCGCATCATCAACGAGCTGATGGGCAAGGACCCCTCCGCGCGCTTCCGCTTCATCATGGAGCACGCCGAGGAAGCGGAAGAGATCGACGTTTAGCGAAACGGCTCGGTCCATCTTGGCGTCGCGCGCGACGGTGACGCATTCAACTCGCCGACGTCGCGCGTCGAACCGCGCCAACGAACTTCACCAGATCCTCGAGATGATTCTCGAGCACGTCGCGCACGATGGCCTTGTCCACCCCGGCGTAGCCGTGCACGAGGACGTTGCGAAAGCCGGCCGCCGCGCTGAGGGCACGGGCGAGCGGCGCATCGAGGACGCCGTGGCGCGCCAGCAGACCGAAGAGCTCTTGGTTCGTGCGCGGCTCCCCCCAGCGCTCGTCGGAAGCGAGGTGAGACGCGACGTCGAGCGCGGCCTGGATGGCGATCTGGAGCGTGTGCTCGACGAATCGCTCCTCTCGGACGTCGGACTCGATCCGCGAGGGGTCGGCGAGGGATCGTAGCTCGGCGACGTAGGTCTCGATAAGGGCGAGCTTCTTAAGGACCAGGTCGATGTCCGTCACGGCGGGACTACCTCACGTCGATAACGGAGCAGGTACGGCAAGAGATCGAAGTACTGATTCCGCGCGCGCACTTCGAAAGCAATGCGCCGCGAACGATTGCCTTCGAACGCCAGAATGCCGTCGCGCAGTACTCGATGAACGAGGTCCACGGGCGCTGTCTCGAGGACGACGAGATCCACCGGGCGACCGAGCAAATCCTCGAGGTCGCCGGCGACGAGGAACGGCTGAGCTTCCAAAGTACTTGGAATCGGCGCCTCGTAAACGAGGCCGACATCTACGTCGCTCCGCTCGGTGTCGGTGCCACGCGCGACGCTGCCGAAGAGATAGGCCGCGGCGAGCCCGGGGATTCGAGCAGGCAACTCCCGGCTGAGCAGCGCCTGGATCTCCGCGCGCGTCACCCGTCAAGCGTAGCTCAATGCGGAGAGGTTTGGGGCCCGTTCGCTCACTCGTCGATGAGTTCGACGATGCTGACGTCGTACAGCTCTTCGCCTTCGGCCGACTGCCCCGGCGGCGTCGAATCCGGCTTGCGCCGGACCTCGTAGCGCTCCTGATTGCCCGACGGATCTTCGAAGTCGACGACGATGCTCTCGTTGGTCGCGTCCGGCTCGAACACGACGCTGACGGCGAACTCCGCTCCAGCCGCGGTGAGCGCCGCTGCCGACGCGGGCGAGGGCGGCGGAAACAGGCTCGTGCCGGTGCGATGCGCGGTCGGGAACGGTTTCTTCTCGAGCGCCTCGAAGGCGTCGCGCGCCGCGACCTGCATCGCGTTCGCGTCGACCCAGCGATCCGTTTTTTGGAACTCGAGTGCGCGGTCCACCACGAGGGCGACGGCGGGCAAGAGTGATGGCAGGAGCGTCGTGATCGAGCGCGCTTTTTCCGACATCGCCGCGAGGAGGCGCTCGTTGACGGTGTCGCCTTCGTGGACGTGGCGCCCGGTGAGCGCCTTGAACATCATCGCGCCGACCGCCCAGATGTCGGTGCGCGCATCGATGAGATCGCGCTTTCCGCGCGCTTGCTCGGGCGGCATGTACGACGCCGTCCCGACGACCATGCCGGTTCGAGTCATGCTGCCCTTCAAGCTCCGCTCGCGGACGCGGGCGAGACCGAAGTCGAGCACTTTGACGCCGCCGTCGGCCACGAGATAGACGTTCGCCGGTTTGATGTCGCGGTGGACGATGCCCTTGTCGTGCGCGAACTGGAGCACGTCGAGAACGCGATCGGCGACGAACAGCACCGAGGACGCCGGCATCACGTTCTCGCGCTTCAAGCGACCTTCGAGGGACTCGCCTTCGAGGAGCTCCATGACCAGGAACGGCGTGCCATCCTCGAGGACATCGTCGTCGAGGACGTTGACCGCGCCGGGGTGGCCGACCTTGTTCGCGACGTACCCCTCTTCGAGGAAGCGCTGCGTGACCTGGTTGTCCGCCGAGTAGATCCCGTGCAACACCTTGATCGCGACGCGGTTTCCGTTGCGATGCGTCGCCGCGTAGACCGCGGCCATGCCGCCGATGTCTAGGAGGCGGTCGGCGCGCCACTTCTTGGCGAACGTGTGTCCGACGCGACTCTGCGCCTTGTCCGCCAGACTTTCTCTCGACACTCTTATCTTTTTCTCGCCGGGTTCGGTCGCTGTCAAGCGAGCCCCGGTTTAGGGGGGCTCCTTGGTATCCTCGGATTTGTCGCGGTAGTCGTCGAGGTCGATGACGTAGCGTTCGACCCAGCGGTGGATTTGCATGCGCGCTTTGCCGAGAATTCGGCTGACCGCGGCGACGTTGCCGCGGTGCTCCGCGAGGAGCGCGCGGAGTTCTTCTTCCGAGGGTGTGCCCTGCCGGGTCGGATCCCGCTCGCTCGAGTCGCGCGCCGACGGGGGCTTCCCGTAGCTTGCCATCTCCTCGCGCAGCGGCTCGGGGAGAAGCTCCGCGGCGAGGATCGGAACCGTGGAGAGGGCCACGGCTCGCTTCGCGCACGCCTCGAGCTCGCGCACGTTGTACGGCCAGTCGTACTGGAGAAGTCCGATCATGAACGGAAACGACACGCGAAAGTGCGCCCCGCCGTGGCGCTCGAGAAACTTCGTGAACAGGAGGTAAACGTCTTCCTTCCGATCGCGGAGCGGAGGGAGCTTGAGCTCGTATTCGTTCAGACGCGCGAAGAGATCCGAGCGAAAGAGCTCTTCGCGTTCGAGACGTTTCAGATCGCGGTGCGTCGCGCCGACGACGCGCACGTCGACGAGCTCCGGCGTGGTCGCGCCGAGCGGGTACACTTCCTTCGACTGGAGCACGCGGAGGAGCTTGGCCTGCGCTTCGAGCGGCATATCGCCGAGCTCGTCGAGGAGGAGCGTGCCCTGGTCGGCGGCGCGGATGAGGCCCATCTTGTCGCGGTCCGCGCCGGAGAACGCGCCGCGCTTGTAGCCGAACAGCTCGCTCTCGAAGAGGTTCTCGGGGATGGCCGCACAGTTGAGCGCGCGGAACGCGCCGCGCCGCCCGCTCAGCCGGTGGAGCTCGCGCGCGACGACCTCTTTGCCGGTTCCGCTCTCGCCGAGGAGGAGCACGCTGAGCGGCGAGCGCGCGACGCGGAACACCTCGGCCGCGACGCGGTCCATCTGATACCCGCCGAAGATCTCCGACGCGCCGGCGAGCCGCGTCGCCCCGGACACGAGCGAGCCGTCGATGCGGTACGGCGCGAACCCCGCGGCGTCACGCTCGACGAACTTGAAAATCGCGTCGCCGAACCGCACCTCCTGGCCGTCCTCGAGCCGCGCCTCGGTGATCCGGTGTCCGTCGATGAGCGTGCCGTTCGTGCTTCCGCGATCGCGCACGACGAAACCGCCGCGCTCCCAGCTCACTTCCGCGTGCGTTCGCGACACGGCGTTCACCGGCACGATGAGGTCCGCAGGCGGTTCGCGCCCGATGACGTTCACGCCGCGATCGAGGAGCATCACCGGCGGCAGCGCTGGAAACGCCTCGGCATAGAGCAGCACCAGGCCCGCCGCGGGGCCGCCCCGCAGGGATGCGGGTCCGAACTTCGCCATGGCGCCGGTCGCCTTGTCGGTCACGCATCACGAGCTTACACGAAGTATACTCGGGCGACATGACCGGCCCGGGCGCCAGGCGCGTCGCTGCGCTCCAACTCAATTCTCAGGACGATGTGGGCGCGAACCTCGAAGCGTGCCGCGCGCTCGTCGCGAAAGCCGCCCAAAACGGCGCCGAGCTCGCGCTGCTGCCGGAGAACTTCGCTTTCTTCGGCGCCGACGAAGGCCGGTACGCCGTTGCCGAGCGGCTCGGCGACGCGGACGCCCCGATTCAATGCGCGCTCGCCTCCATGGCGCGCGCGTCGAAGCTCGCCATCATCGGCGGCGGAATGCCGA